>CAZHEC010000001.1:0-30732 GCA_964531465.1 uncultured Nitrososphaeria archaeon
AGGGCTCGGCGTCGTGCCATGGGTCGCCGCTTCTAGTGGCCCACCATAGGGAGCGTTCCAGCATGTGGAGGCCGGCTCCCCCCATCTCCCCAATTATCTCGACATCGGTTCTCAGATGCCCTTCCATCTTCCCCGTCCCCGCCAAATCCCTTAGCCTATTCACATTAAGGAGGGTCCTCGGGCTGAATCCATGCACCTCTATATTGATTAGCTTGACCCTAGGCAGTCCTCTATGCAGGTCAGTCATCCTAGGCCGCCTCCCAATATCGGCTATCCTTCCTAGACATTCCAGCCCCATCGACCTGTCAAGCACCATAATGACGCTCTCCACAAAACTATTTGGATGGATGGGGGAGACGACGTGGAATCCCTCCGAGCTATCTAGGAGGGTCTCTAGGAGCCTAGGCTCTATGAAGGGCGTGTCGTTTGGCAGTATGAGGGCTTTACGACCCCTGGCCTCATCAAGTGCAGAGCAAACCCCCCTAACAGGTCCTTCGGCCCCTGCCTTATCCAGGGCGAATCTAACATCGCCCAGAACCTCGCCGTATATCGTGGCCCTAGCAGGCTCATCAACGGCAACAATAATCTCATCTGCCACACTTGAGAGGGCCTCATAGACCCTTAGAATCATCGGCTTTCCATCCACTGGGTATAATGCCTTATCCCCCCTCTCGAACCTAGTGGATTTTCCGCCACTGAGAATTATTCCAGAGACCTCGGCCATCACGGTGCTTCAGGGGGTTTGGGGTATGACGCCGGCTGCCCTAAGTATCGCCCTCACTATGTTCATGTATCCTGTGCATCTACAGAGGTTCCCCTTGATATACTCCCTCACCTCGTCCTCGCTAGGGTTAGGGTTCTCCATCAAGAGGGCCTTGGCCGTGATTATGAACCCTGGGGTGCAGAAGCCGCATTGGACCGCCCCCTCCTCTATGAATGCCTTCTGAATCTCGTCAAGCTCCTCATCCCTTCCAAGCCCCTCAACCGTGGTTACCTCCCTTCCGTTGACATCTGCTGCGAGGACTAGGCATGATAGGACAGGTTCACCGTCTAGCAATACTGTGCATGCCCCACATTCTCCTATCCCGCATCCATACTTGGTCCCTGTGAGGTAAAGCTTCTCCCTTAGGACGTTTAGGAGGAGCTCGTTGGGCTCGACCTGGATCCTTTTCTTCACACCGTTTAACGTGAACTCTATCTCCATTATCCAGCCCTCCTGTTCTCGAACCTCTGCCATGCTATCATGAAAGCGTCCCTGGTCAGCACCCGTGCCACGGCCCTCCTATACCATGCTGTAGACCTTGCATCAGTGATGGGTTTGATGTCCTCGGAGACTATTCTTCCAGCCTGGTCTAACACCTCCATGCTTATCCTCCTACCTCTTAGGAACTCCTCTGCACGTGGAATCCTTATCGGCGTGGGTGCAACCGCCCCAAGGGCTATCCTGCAGTCTATTATCTCCGCGTCCTTGAACCATGCTGCCACGGCTATGCTTATCTTAGCTATGTCCATGCTCGTCCTCGTTAATCTTAGGAAGACGCTTCCAGAGTCATCGGCATAGGGTATGAAGACCTCACGGAGAATCTCGTCAGGCTCCAGCACGGTCTTTCCAGGCCCCTTGAAGAACTCTTCGACTCTAACCCTCCTCTCACCCCGTGGACCAATTATCACCGCCTCCGCTCCATAGACTATTAGTGGTGGTGCTGTGTCTGCTGCTGGTGAGGCGTTGCACAGATTCCCACCAACAGTCCCCATGTTCCTAATTTGGATGGAGCCTATCACCCTGACTGCCTCCCAGAGGGCCGGGAACCTCTCCCTAACCTCATCCGACTTCTCTATGGTCCTCAGCCTCGTCCCCGCACCTATCCTCACGCCTCGGCTGTCAAACTCTATGTAATCTAGCTCCTTAACGTTCCTGAGGCTGATTATGTGGCTTGGCTCAATTGCCCTCATCTTCATCTTGATTAGGAGATCGGTTCCACCCATCAGGACCTTCGCTTCGCCCCTGTATCTACTGAGGAGTTCGAGGGCCTCGTCAAGTGTTGAGGGTGAGTGGTATGCGAACCTAACTGGGACTATGTGGGTGTTCACCTTATTGAGATCATACATCGTCTCCGCCACCCTTCAAGGCCACGAGTATCTTCTCAGGGGTTATTGGAAGCTCGTAGAATCTCACTCCTATGGCGTTATAGATTGCGTTTGCTATGGCGGCTGCAGCCGGGTTGAAAGCTCCCTCCCCTAGGCCCTTGGCTCCGAATGGCCCCGTGGGCTCATAGGTCTCGGCGAAGAAGACGATGAAGTCGTTTAGCTTCGGCATGTCGGGTGCGCTGGCGGTCTTGTAGTCCACGAGGAATCCACGGTTCACGAGGTCCCCTGTCTCGGGGTCGTAGGGTGTGTCTTCTAGGAGCGCCATTCCCATACCCATTGCGAATCCCCCGTGTATCTGGCCCTTTGCCAGGTCTGGGTTTATGACTGTTCCTATATCGGCTCCTGCCACGACCCTGATGGGTCTGACAACGCCTGTCTCTGTATCCACCTCAACCTCCACGAAGTATGCTGTGAAGTGCGGGGGTCCTGCCTCGGTCCTGTGACTGTCCACGGCCGCTATCGTCCCCCAGTTCTTATGCCTCGCAGTCATGGCAACCTCACCTATGGTTATCTCCTTCCCCTCTATCCCCTCCACGTATATGACTCCTTGGCCACGCTCCGGGTCAGGTCGAATCCTCAATGCATGAGGGTATGTGTCGAGTATCTTGGCGGCCATCTCAAGTAGCTTCTGCTTGACTTGGCGTGCAACCTTAAGGGCGGTGGCTCCACCTGCATAGACACCCCGGGAAGCGTGGGTGCATACATCGTAGACTGTTGTCTGGGTGTCTGCCGTGATTATGTTCACATTCTCGAGAGGGACCCCAAGCTCCTCTGCTATTATCTTAGCTATCGCCTCGAGTGAGCCTCCCCCATGGTCCATGAGGGCCGTTATGTAGTCCACGGTCCCATCCTCGTTTATCTTTATCATGGCTCCCGAGTAGTCTATCACGGAGCCTGGGATAGGTGAACCTGCGCTGGAGGTATGGAACCCTCTCCCCATCCCTATCCCGCGTCTAAACCTCCCCTTCTGCTCGCCGGGCTTCGGCCTCCTATACCATCCGATCAGCTCTGCCCCTCTCCTTAAAAGCTCCTCCACCCCGCAACTCCTAATCACTGTCTTGACGGTCGGCCCCTGTCCCCAGAATATGTCTCCCTCCCCCACGTAGTTCATCAGCCTGAACTCTAGCGGGTCGATTCCGAGACTCTCGGCCAGCTCGTCCATCAGGGTCTCCACCGCCCACGTCGTCTGGGGGTTCCCGTACCCCCTGAAAGCGCATGAGGGGACCTTGTTGGTGTAGACTGCTATGCCTTCATACTTGATGTTGGGTAGCTTGTATAAGGAGACCCACCATCCAGCTATCACGCCTAGGATTGGGTAGGCCTGAATCTGGTGGGCGCCTATGTCAACTATTGCTTGTAGCTGGCCTGCCACGAGTCTTCCGTTCCTCTTGGCCCCTAACTTGAGCCTGAAAATCATCTGGAAGCTTACGTGGTCATGCATGTCTTCCTCTCTTGTATAGACTAGCTTGACTGGTCTCCGGGCCTTAAGGGCTAGGGCAACCGCTATTGGGACGATTATGTTTGTGTGGATACTTGACCCGAAGCTCCCTCCCAGCGAGACCTTCTTCACGTTAATCTTATTCATAGGTATCCCGAATATCTCGTGGATTAGGAGACGGGTGTTGTGGATTGTCTGGGTTGTGCACCATATAGTAACTCCTCCACCTGGTTCCGGGTTCACTACCACAGCCTTTGTCTCAAGCTGGTTATGGTATCTTCGATTGGTCCTGAACTCCCTTTCAATCACCACGTCAGCCTCTTTGAAACCCTTCTCAACGTCTCCCTCCGAGATCTCTAGCCTGCATGCTATGTTCCTCTCAACCCTGACCTCTCTATCCTTCAATATTATTGTCTCGTGGAGCTTTGGGGCGTCAGGCTTCATAGATTCAAGGGCATTGAAGACCGATGGAAGCTTCTCATACTCAACCCTAATCGCCTCTAAGGCTCTTTGGGCCAACTCCTCGGTCTCTGCAGCTACAGCTGCTATAGGCTCGCCCACGAACAATGGCTTATCTGTTAGGACTCTCCAATCCTTGTAG
Source organism: uncultured Nitrososphaeria archaeon (assembly GCA_964531465.1). Taxonomy (GTDB): domain Archaea; phylum Thermoproteota; class Nitrososphaeria_A; order Caldarchaeales; family Wolframiiraptoraceae; genus Benthortus. The sequence goes on from CAZHEC010000001.1 coordinate 4,188, forward strand.
GTTGCCTCTGGTATGCTTACCAGCCTGGGGTTGAACAGGACTTGGGGAACATCTTGGAATGTTATGACTACTGCACCCATCTCCACGGCCTTGCTCACATCTATTCTTTCGACCTTGGCATGGGGGTAGGGGCTTTTCAAGACTCTGGCGTAGAGCATGTTGGGTAAGGAGATGTCGCTTGCATAGAGTTCTCTTCCCGTAACCTTGGCCACGGCATCCTTCCTTAAGGTCTTCTTACCAACTATGGAGAGCTTCTCTTCGCCAACCCTGGCCTCAGGCTTCCTCTCAAGAACCTCTAGAGCCATCCCCAGGCTATCTGGAGGTCCCTAGCCGATAAAAAATCTTCGCCGACTCCTAACTAAGTGGTTAATGGTGTAGGCGCCACCCTAACATCCACGAGAACCGCTTTACCCTCACCCAACCTACTGTATGCTTCTCGTAATGTATCCTCCAGCTCGCCCGGGTTTTCGACCCTGTATCCTTCTATTCCTAAGGCTTGGGCCATGGATGCGAACTCAACCTCCTCGGGATAATCCACTCCAGGTATCCTTCGATGCATGGTCTCCGGGTCCCCTAGATAGTCTGCCACAGCCTTCTTCACATCCCCCCATGATGAGTCGTTAAGGACTACGATCATTAAGGGTATGCCATACCATCTCGAGACTAGGAGACCTGAGGCGGGGTTATTGAAGAGAAGGCTGCCATCCCCGAGAACCGCCACAACCCTTCCACTAGGCTCGGCCAACTTCACTCCAAGCGCGGCCCCCAGACCCCATCCAAGGGAGCCTGAGGGTGGTTCACCATAAAATGTTCCAGGCTTCTCGAATCTTACGTAGTTTACATCGAGGCAATACTCGTTCACGATGATGTCGTCTCTTGAGATTGTCTTGCCTAAGATGTATGATGCCGCCCTCTTGGTTATGATGCCTTGGGATAGGTCGGACTCCACCTCCCTAACCCTCTTCCTCCAATTTCTGCCCCACTCATCCCTGGCTTCCCCCATCCTGTCTGCGGCCTTCTCTCTGAGGCTGCTTGAGGAAAGATTCTCGAGCTCTGTGATTAACTGTCTCAGGAAGATTTCTGGATGACATGTCTCGGAGACGTGGAATCCGAAACCCCACATAGGATATCCCAGCCTCACTCCATCCAAACCCACATACACTACGTATGCGTCCTCTCTCGGCTCCTCGTCTCTAGGTATCCAGGGAACATCGGCCTCTATTACGAGTATAGTGTCTGCATCCTTTATGCTGATGGGTGCTGAGAGTGGATGCGTGTTGGGTAGGTTCACGTAATCGCCTACCGCCCAGCGAACTCTGGCCCCGACAATCTCAGCAGCCCTTCTAAGCAGCTCTACGGCCTCCCTCCATCTTCCCAGAGACTTCGTAATTATTAGGGGGTTCTCAGACTCGGCAAGCCTTGATGCAATCTGTTTAACGAACTCGGGGGAGGCTCCACCAAGAGATGCCTCAAGAGGTCTCCTATGACTTATCTCTCCATGCCACTCCTCCATCAGCCACTCCATAGGCACAGCGAGATACACCGGTCCCTGCGGATGGGATGCTGCAGCCTCGTAAGCTCTTACAACAGCCTCAGGTATCTGCTCCAAGCTCTTCACATAGTAGTCCCACTTAACGAACTGCCTCACTAGGCCTCCTTGGTCCCTGCTCTCCTGCCCCCAATGAACCCTGATTCTGCGGGAACCCTTGTATCCTTTGAGTGAGAATGCTGTGAGGCCTGAGACGAGGATGAGGGGGACTTGGGAGCTTGAGGCATTTATCACCCCACCTACTGAGTTGGCTAGGCCTGGAAGACTGTGAACCATGGCTGCCTGGGGTCTACCGCTGACCATCCCAAATCCGTGAGCCATCGAGACCGCTGTAGCCTCATGCGGGCAGATAATCATCTCCGGCATCCCTTCACCGTTAGTCTCCAAATAATCATGTATCATGGAGGCGTATTCCGTCCCGAAATTAGCGAAAAAGTATCTGACACCGCACCTCTTCAGAACCCTGAGAAGAACACCTCCCCCGGTTATATGCCCCATGACTTGATGGAACCTAAACCCAAATATTAACTATGAGATAGGCTTATATCTCCACTATCATCCTGCTTTACTCGATGAGTTCATCGCTTATCGAGGTCCAGAAGGAAGAGTTCTCCATACTAGATTCGTGGCTTAAGGCGAAAGAGTTCGTGGTGGTAGGCAAGAGCATTAGACGGGTTGATTCCCTCGAGAAGGTTCTAGGCAAGGCGAGGTATGTCGAGGACTACTTGGTCGAGGGAATGGTGTATGCCCGGATAGTGAGGAGCAGCATACCCCATGGAGTAATAGAGTCGATTAGCCCCGGAGAGGCATCCACCCACCCCGACTTCATAGACCTCATAACCGCAGGAGATGTCCCGGGCCAGAACCAGGTGGGATATTATCTCTCGGATCAGCCTGCACTGGCTGAGGGGAAGGTTAGGTTCCATGGAGAGCCTGTGGCCTTGGTGGTTGCGAGGAAACCTGAGTCGGCGGACCTGCTCAAAGACCTGGTAGAAGTTAAGATAACTCCTCTTCCAGCGGTTTTCGACCCTCTCGAAGCCATAAAGGACCAGGTGATAATACATGAAGAGGTTGGAAGCAACGTGGTCATCAGAACCCATATAGGGAAGGGCGATGCAGAAAAAGCCCTACAGGAGTCTGATTACGTTGTAGAGAACGAGTATCGGATGGGCTACCAGGACCACGCATATATCGAGCCTGAAGGCGTCCTCGCCATACCGAGAAACGGCGAATACACGGTCATAGCGCCTGCACAATACCCCCACTTGGCACAGCTAATCTCGGCACGGGTCCTAGGAGTCCCTCAGAGCAAGATACGGGTGATACAGCCCATGATAGGGGGCGCATTCGGTGGGAAAGACGACATGGGGCCTATACTCGCAGCCCAGGCGGTCATAGCAGCCCATAAGGTTAGAAGGCCGGTTCTGTTAACCTATAGTAGGGAGGACAGCTTTACAAGCCACTGCAAGAGGGATCCGGCTATAATCTACTACAAGAGTGGAGCGAACAGGGATGGGAGGCTGACCGCCGTCCAAGTTAGGATAATCTTCGATGCAGGTGCATACGCGAATAGGGGGCCCTTTACACTCTGGAGGGCAACAGCCCACGCATCAGGGCCATATGAGGTCCCGAATGTTGATTCCAGAGGGCTACTAGTCTACACCAATAAGGTTTATCAGGGAAGCTTCCGTGGGTTCGGGAACCCGCAGGTTCAGTTTGCAGCTGAGAGGCAGATGGATGAGCTTGCCGAGAAGCTTGGGATGGACCCCGTAGAGTTTAGGCTAATCAATATACTCAAGCCGGGGAGCAGAACATGCACTAACCAGCTTCTCGATCATAGTGTGGGGATAGGCGAGGCCCTTAGGAGGGTTGCGGAGGTGTCTGGATGGAGAGAGAAGCGTAGAAAATATGGGAGAATCGAGAATGGGAAAGCTCGTGGAATAGGGGTGGCCTGTGCCTGGCATGGGATAAGCACTAGTAGGGGCGTTCCCGACTGGTGTAACGCATACATTAACGTGGCTAAGGATGGAAGCGTCTCAGTCTACACGGGGATAGTGGAGTTCGGGCAGGGAAGCCATACGGGGATTCTCCAGATAGTCTCGGAGGCACTAGGCATACCTGTAGAAAAGATAAACCTCATAGGAGGGACCAGCGATGCACCAGACACGGGGGCAACCCACGGCTCCAGAGGACTTAGCTTCGGCGGAACAGCCGCGTTAATAGCGGCCACCAAGATTAGGAAGGCTGTCCAGAGGGTTGCCGCGAGGACGCTGGGATGCAGCCCTGATGACGTGGAACTGCGTGATGGGTGGGTTTACTGTAGGCGGGACCCTGAGAAGAGGATGAAGTGGGAGGAAGCGGTCAAGGCATGTTATCTCCAGGGGGAGGAGATGTCCGCTACAGGATACTTCTTCATGCCTAAAGAGAGGTTCGACGAGAAGAAGGGCCAGGGCCAAGCCTACGTGGTCTTCAGCTACATGGCGATTATAGCTGAGGTGGAGGTAGACGTGGAGACAGGTTTAACTAGGGTCTTAAAGGTGTGGCCGGCGCTCTGTGCAGGCAGGATAGTTAACCCAGAGCTGGCGAAGGGACAGGTGGATGGGGCAATCCTCCAAGGGCTTGGATACATGCTCTTAGAGGAGATTAAGGTAGAGGAGGGCAAAATACTAAACCCAGCCTTCACCGACTACCTCGTCCCAACAATAATGGACCTACCTGAGATAATGGACCCAATCTACGTCGAAGATTACTTCAAGTATGGGCCCATGGGCGCCAAAGGGTTGGCCGAGATGGCCCTCATACCTATGGCTCCGGCGATAGGGAACGCCATAAAGCATGCGGTAGGCGTTAGCCCGAGGGAGGTGCCCTACACTGCAGAGAAGCTTTACATGGATTTGAGGAGGATGAGGGGTGGATGAGCATCCTACTGGAGTATCGGAGATTCACCCGATTGGAGGATGCCCTACGGTTCCTCTCGGAGAGGCCTGATGCAAAGGTGGTGGCGGGTGGAACGGACCTAGTTGTTCAGATGCGTATGGGGAAGCTTAAACCTGCTGCGGTTGCCGACATCAGGGGGATAAGGGAGCTTAGGGGGATAAGGGACTCGGGAGACTACCTTGAGATAGGCGCTCTGACCACCATAGAGGAGGTAAGGGAGAGCAGCCTCGTGAAGAGGTTCGCTCCACCGCTCTGGGAGGCCGCACAGGAATTCGCAACCTGGCAGATAAGAAATATGGGGACTGTTGGTGGGAATCTGTGCAACGCCTCACCAGCAGCAGACACAGCACCACCACTAATAGTCCTCGATGCGAAGGTAAGGACTGCGAATCCAGGCGGAGGCAGGACCATGCATCTAGAAGAGTTCTTCAAAGGGCCTGGAGAGACGGTGCTGGAGAGAGGCGAGCTCCTAACACATATCCTCATACCTAAGCCTGGGGACTCTGCTGGATACTCGTTCCAGAGGCTTGGGAGAAGGACCGCACATATACTGAGCATCGTGAGCGCCGCAGCCGCGGTTGGGGTCGAGGATGGGAGGATAAGCTGGGTTAGGGTGGCCTTGGGTAGTGTGGCGCCTACTCCCGTTAGGGCAAGAAGCGTAGAGGGGGAGCTGATAGGGAAGGCCCCCAGAAGCGAGACAATCAGGAGTGCATCCGAAAAGGTTCTAAATGACATAAAGCCGATAAGCGACGTGAGGGCAAGCGCCGAGTATAGGAGGGCTATGTCTATAGTTCTTGTCAGGCGTGTGCTGGAGAAGGCCGTGAGGAGGGCTGGAGCATGAGAATAAGATTCACCTTAAATGGACGTAGAGTGGATGTCGAGGCACCGCCACACATCACATTACTAGAACTCCTCAGAAACTATCTGCGGGTAACGGGTGTAAAGCGGGGATGTGAGACTGGTGAGTGTGGAGCCTGCACAATACTTATGGATGGTAGGCCTGTCAATAGCTGCCTCATACTCGCACCCATGGCGGAGGGAACAGAGATAATAACCGTGGAGGGATTGGCCGAGGACGATAAACTCCACCCCATCCAGGAGGCATTCATAGAGGAGAACGCACTCCAATGCGGATACTGCACTCCGGGATTCCTGATCACGGCCAAGGCCCTGCTTGACAGGGTTCCAGAGCCTAGTGTGGAGTTGGTTAAGGACGCCTTGACGGGGAACATCTGTAGGTGCGGAGCTTACCGGATGATTATTAGAGCTGTCCTGAAGGCTTCTGAGAAGATGCGGGTCTCAGCGCAGAGGTGAGATAGGCTCACCCATCGGCTTCTCTTCCACCACCTCCCCATTCACAGCCACAACCACGCCTCTCAACACCGTATACCTTATCCTCCCACGTAGGGATACTCCGTCGAAGGGTGTGAGCTTATGCTTGCTGTGAAGCTTCTCAGCATTAATCCTACTCTCTCCCTTAGGGTCTATAATCACAAGGTCTCCATCTCCGCCGACCTCCAAGGACCCCTTCCTAGGGTAGAGGCCGAATATCTTGGACGGCCAGTAGGATACTAGGGAGGCCACCTTACATATGCTTATCACACCCCTCAAGGCCGCATCCAGCATTATCGGGAGCATGGTCTCCACTCCTATGAAGCCTGCCTGGGCATTCCATATATCACCTGACTTCTCCTCGGGTGTATGAGGAGCGTGGTCTGAGCCTATCGTCCTTATAACATTATCTCTCAAGGCCTTCCAGAGCGAACGCCTATCATCCTCATCTCTTAGGGGAGGGTTCACCTTGACCAGGGAGCCATACTTCTTATGGGCTTCACGGGTCAGGAGTAGATAGTGGGGGCAGGTCTCACCCCAAACCCTAAGCCCCAGGGCCTTGGCCTCCCGCAGGAGCTCAACCGTCTCCCTGGCACTAACATGGACTATCAGGGTTTTCGCCCCGGTTCTCTTAGCGAGTATCATCAGCCTTGAGACCGCTTCCTCCTCACAGATGTTTGGCCTGGAGTCGGCGTGTGCCTCGTAGTCCCTCCTCCCCTCCCCCTTAACCTTCTCGGTGAAGTATTCTACCAGGTCCCTGTTCTCGGCGTGGAATGCGAGGGTGAAGCCATGCTTGGATGCGAGGCTCATGGCCTCATAGAGTATCGAGTCGCCGGGGGCTGGAAGATTCCCCGTGGTTGGGCCCAGGAAGACCTTGAACCCCACGGCCCCCTCCTCCCACATATCAACCAGCTCGTCCACATTACCGTCATGTAGCACTCCGTAGAGACCGAAGTCCACATATGCCTTATCCTTAAGGAGGCCTCTCTTCCTCCTCAGCTCACCCACAGACTCCACGGGCGGAATCGTATTAGGCATTTCAAGTATGGTTGTGATGCCTCCTGCGGCTGCGGCCATGGTTCCCGAGGCGAAGTCCTCCTTATGTGTTAGGCCAGGCTCCCGCATATGGACGTGCTCATCCACACCTCCTGGGAGGACTAGGAGACCCTTGGCGTCGATAACCTCGGCCCCATCTGCGTTGAGGTCTCTCCCAATCCTCTCGATGACCCCGCCTCGAATCAGTATATCCGCCTCCCTTATACTCAATGGAGTAACTATCCTACCGTTCTTGACTAGGAGGTCTCCTTCCATGCTGTGGGGTATTGCCCTGATAAGGTAAAAACCTACTCCCTGAGCCACCTAATGTTCTCTGGGTTGCAGGTTATGTAGACTGTCTCACCAGGCTTGAAAACCCTCTCGACATCCCTGTCGATGGCCTTGATTATGGCTCCGTTAATGTCTAGCTCGTATCTTGCGTGGTCTCCCTCAAAGAATCGTCTCAGAACCTTGGCGGGGGTTGCGGGTAGGTCTCCTGCTCCCCCGGGTTTCCCGTGAATCTGGATATGCTCGGCCTTTATGGCTACGTATCCTTCTCCCCCCACCTCCTCTTCTAGCTGGAGCGTAAGTCCGCACTCTGCCGTGAATATGGTCTTGCCCGCCTCCTTCCTCGCCGTCCCCTTTAATATGTTGGAGGTGCCCATGAACTCTGCTACGAAGAGTGTCCTCGGCCTGCTGTATATCTCCTCAGGCGTCCCAGCCTGCTCTATCCTTCCATCCCTCATAATCACTATCCTGTCAGCCATGGTCATGGCCTCTTGCTGGTCATGGGTTACGAGAAGCGTCGTGGCCCCTACCCTCTCATGAATCTTCCTAATCTCGACCTGCATCTCCTCACGTAACTTCCTATCAAGGGCTCCCAGAGGCTCGTCTAGGAGGAGTATGCTGGGCTCAAATACTAGGGTCCTGGCTATCGCTACTCTCTGTCTCTGGCCACCGCTCAGCTGGTCGATTCTACGCTTCTCTAACCCGCTTAGCTTGACTATCTCGAGTATCCTCTCCACCCTCCGCCTAATCTCGTCCCTAGGCATCTTCCGTATCTTGAGAGGAAAGGCTATGTTGTCGTAGACGGTCATGTGGGGGAAGAGGGCGAGGCTCTGGAAAACCACTCCAACATTCCTCCGGTATGGCGGCACATCATTAATCCTGACGCCGTTTAGGTATATGTCTCCTGAGTCCGGCTTAACGAATCCTGCTATGCTCATAAGGAGTGTGCTCTTACCTGAGCCTGACGGCCCTAGAACCACGACGAACTCCCCCTTATCCATGGAGAGGGAGACATTATCCAGGGCCACAACCCTCCCATACCTCTTCACAAGATTCCTGACCTCGAGGACCCTCCCATCACCCATCCACACACTCACCTCAAGTAATTCTTCAAACCAACAACCTTATCGAGCACGTAAATTGTTACGAGGGCTAGGAGGATATAAACCGTCGAGGCTGCAGCTATGCTGGGGGATATGGTGGTCCTAATCTTTGTATATAATGCGACTGGAAGAGTCTGGGTGTCGATAGTTACCAGTATTAGGCTTGTTATGAACTCGTTGAGGCCTAGGATGAACATCAGGAGTGCCCCCGATAGGACTCCTGGCATGAGGGCTGGAAAGGTAACGTATAGGAAGGTCTGAATCTCCTCGGCGCCCAGGCTCTTCGAGGCGTTCTCCAGGTTGGGGTCCATTGCATTGACGGCCGAGGTGACGCTCCAAATCATGAATGGTATGTTTATCTCCATTAGGGCGAAGCCTACTCCTAGTATGTTCCCCACCATGCCTGTCCTTGCATAGATGAAGAGTAGCGAGACCCCTTGAACTATTAGTGGAACCGTGAAGGGTAGCAGCAGGTATACTTGGATGATGTCCCTGAACCTTATCCTCATCCTTAGGAGTGCGTAGGCTGCAAAAACCCCTACTGGTATTGAGAGGAGCGTGCAGAACCCGGCAGCTATCAGGCTGTTAATCAAGCCTTTGAGGAACCATTCTGAGGTAAGGGCCTCCGGATACCACTTGAGGGTTAACCCCCTGGGAGGGAAGGTAATTACCTCGCCCTCGGTAAAGGATGCGGCGACTATGATGAGGTTTGGTAGTATGAAGAGCGTGATGATGGCTGCTATCAGGACCCTCCTAAACCAGGCCACGTCTATCCACCCCTGATGAATATGTTCCCAACCCTACCTATCTTCAAGACTAGGTAGACGACCAGCGATACGACCAGGACGAGGATTACGCTCAAGGCTGCTGCCAAGGGGTAGTTCAGGGAGTTGAAGAGGACCGTGTATATCTGGTTAGCCACGAAGTCCACAAGCCCTCCTCCAAGTAAGTCAGGTATGGCATACTCGGTAGCCGAGATAGTAAATGTTACGAGGAATGCTGAGATTATACCTGGCTTGAGTTGGGGTAGAATTACGTGGAGGAAAGACTGGAGGGGTGTTGCCCCGAGGTTCTGGGCAGCCATCTCGGTCTCACGTGGGACAGCCGCCACCGCAGGAGCTAGAACAAAGATTGCAAAAGGAAGCATGGTCTGGAGGAGTCCTAGGTAGACTGAGAATGGAGTATATATCAGGTTAAGCTCCACCCCGAAGAAACTCTTAGACAAATACGAGATTAGCCCATTCCTCCCCAGAATTATTAGCCAACCATAAGCCTTCACAATCTCTCCAACGAAGAAAGGCGCCAATGCGAGAACTATCAAGGCCTTCTGGACAAGGGGGGACTCAGTCCTGACAAGATAATACGCATACGGTATGCCGAGGGCCAGGCAGCTAAGACTCACGAGAAGGCTTATCCCAAGAGTTCTAACCATGATCGTCCCGTATACCGGGCGGGACAAGATTGTCAGATAACTTCTAAGGGATGGCTCGGGTAGAAAAAGTTTGATGGGGTCAAAGGTTAGGAAGCTGATGTATGTCAACTGTATTAGGCCTGCTACCATCACCCCTATTGATACTATGGCCGGCGTTATCAGGATGTATCCGGCGCTTTCCTTCAGTTTATTGGGTACTCTCTCTTTGAGGGCTATGAGGATGTCGACTAAGACTCCACACATGCCCGGGCCTTACTCTGAGACTATCTCCACGAACTTCTCGAACCAGTAGTTCTCGTGCTCAACCCTAACCCTAATCGGTATAATTATCATCTTCTCGAAGTCTTCGGGTCTTGTGGGCGATGCTGGGTCCTCGTCCATCCAGTCGGGGTAATCAGCCTCCTTGTGAAGGGTTGGAAGACCTAGGAACTCGGCTAGCTTGCTCTGAGCCTCGGGTGTTAGGGCCTCATTCACAAGCTTCTTGGCCCAATACTCTCTCTCTGGAGGCAGGTTCCTCAACACGTAGAGCGCGTCAGTCTGCATATCCACACCCTCCTCAGGAACCGTCCAAGCAACCGGAGCACCCTCACTCTTAGCTGCGAATGCATTGGCAGTTAATGTCGCGACGAACTTGAACTGGCCTGTGAGGAGCCAGTTGAAGTGGTCTGGGTCTTCGCCTAACCCGCCTATCGTTGGCTTCAGATCCCTTAGGAGGTCCCAGACAGGCTCCATCTTGGCCGGGTCTGTCAGGTCGTCCGGCAGCTTGAGTCCCGCCAGCTTCGCCAGAACGGTTATGAACCCGAACCCGTCGTCGTATAGGCCCAGGGACTTCTCATACATGGGGTCCCAGAGCTCTCTCCAGGACTTGGGCGGCTCGTCAACCTGGTCGGTCCTATATGCTAGGGAGGTGGTGTAGGCGTAGATGTTCACGAAGGGCCACCCAGCGTACCCCTCTATAGGCTCTGGTCTAGCCACATCCTTCATACCGTCTAGGTTGGGGACATCCTCCGGTGTAAGGTCTATCGCAAGGCCCCAGAGAGCCTCCCTCATGGCGTTGACCGAGGTCGTCCAGTTCACGTCTATGGGAGGCTGCTTGCCCGCCGAGACCATCTGGATTAGTTTGGGCTGTATCTCGTTATCCTCCGTGTAGTCGAACTCTATCTTAATGCCGTATTTGTCCTGGAAGCTCTTACCCACAGCGTCCATCAGGGCCTTATCGAAAGGCTCCCCCCAAGTCCTCACTATCAGCCTATCAGGTTTAGGAGGCTCACCCCCCATCGGAGGCTTAACAGTCTCCTTAACCGTGGTCCCAACCGTAACGGTCCGCTCCACTGTAACGGTCTTGGTTACAGTTCTCGCAGACTGAGTAGCGAAATACCCTGCTGCACCCCATCCAATAACTGCGGCTACACCAGCTCCCACAGCAGCCTTGGCGGCGGAGCTAAGAGCCCTCCTCCTACTAACCCTTCTACGGAGTATGTCGCTCATTGTGGAGATTTAACATTTATCAGACATATATAAAATTTCTAACGAATACTCCTAAGATAACCTTCTAGGAGACCCATTACTCTATAATGTTTATTATCTTCTTTGGAGGATACTCAACCTAGTGCTGGGTAGAGAGTTTAGGCTCAGCCGATATGCAGTCTATCTACTCGTTATTCCTGGAGGCATCTTCCTAGCCCTCTTCTTCCTAGCACCCCTCTCTTACATATTCATAGTTAGCTTCTATGAGTATGTGGGTCTTAAGCCTGGGTATATAGGTGGCATGAAGCCCGGCTTCGTCTTGGACAACTATATCCAGTTCTTCTCAGAGCCTGTATTTCTTAACTATCTCTGGATAACGATCAGGATAGCGCTTATCTGCATGGCCTTAACACTCCTCATCGCATATCCTGTGGCGTATCTCATTGCGAGGGCTAGGATTGGTAGATGGGTTCTAGCGCTTGTTATGGTAAGCTTTCTAATCCATCCGCTTGTCAGGGTATATGCTTGGGAGATAGTCTTAAGCGAGTTCGGGCCTGTTAATACGATCCTCTCCATGCTGAACCTCCCTAAAATCAACCTGATAGGAACTGAGCCTGCGATAGTCCTCGGCCTACTTCACTTCTTAATTCCCTACGCGGTCCTGACACTTATAGGGCCGATAAGGAGGGTTGACCCCTCTATTGAGGAGGCTGCTATGAGCTTGGGCGCCAGCCCCCTAACAACCTTCTTCAAGGTAACCTTACCCCTCACTTCCCCAGGCCTCGTGGCTGCAGCTCTTCTAACCTACAGCCTCGGCGTAACCGCCTTCGTAACACCCCTAATACTTGGAGCCGGCAAAATCGTGGTCCTGACGATGCTTATCTTCGACCGGTTTACCGAGACGGTTAATTACCCCTTTGGGGCAGCGATGGTTGTCATACTGCTCATCATAGGTCTTGTGGCGGTCGTCCTGATAGATTACTTGTTTAAGGTGATTTATAGGAGGAGGCCTGTATGGACGGCGGGTTAATCCTAAAGAGGACATATGTGGCCATGTTCTTCTTCTTCATATTCTTCCCCCTAGGAGTAACCGTTCTAATCTCCCTTGACCCGAGAGACTATGTCTTCGGCCTTCCACCCTCGGTCTCCCTTAGATGGTATCAATCCTTCATCAATAACGACACATTCGTTAATGGGCTTGTTACGAGCCTGATAGTTGCCTCCTTGTCGATGATTATCTCCACGACAGTGGGTATCCTTGCGTCATACTCTATAACTAGGAGTGGGAAAGGGTTTATGCGTAATCTTGGAACCTACTTCCTCTCACCCCTTCTAGTCCCCACACTAGTAACGGGAATAGCGCTCCTAATGTATCTAAAGCAGCTTGGGATGTTCAATAGCATGCTTAACCTAGTCGTGGGGCACACGGTCATAACGTTGCCTTATTCCGTGAGGGTTTTAACCGCAGTGTTTGCTACACTCGACCCCTCTATTGAGGAGGCTGCTATGAGCTTGGGCGCCAGCCCCCTCAGGGTTTTCTCGAGGATAGTTCTGCCTATGATTAGGCCTGGGCTTATGGCGGCCACGATCTTCACTTTTAGCGAGTCCCTTAACGACTATGCCGTGAGCATCTTTCTCTCCGACTCAAGGAACTATACCTTCTCTGTAGCGCTCTTCTCGTATCTGAAGGCGGTCTTCGACCCCTCCATAGCAGTTGCCTCGGTCCTCCTAATGGCCATAACCGTGATTCTGATATATGCTATAGAGAAGACGTTTGGGTTGGATAAGGTGGTGGGAATGTGGTAGAGGAGAAGGTTGTTGTCGAGAATGTCTCGAAGAGGTTTGGAAGGACTGTGGCTGTTAACGGGATAAGCTTCAAGGTCATGAAGGGAGAGTTCCTCACCCTGCTAGGTCCCTCCGGATGCGGTAAAACCACAACCCTTAGACTCGTAGCGGGCTTCTACAAACCCGACGAAGGAAGCATAATCATAGATGGGAAGGTGATGAATGATATTCCCGTCTATAAGCGAAATATCGGTATCGTCTTCCAGAATTATGCCCTCTTCCCCCACATGACGGTCTTTGAGAACGTCGCCTTCGGCCTCAGGATGAGGAAGCTTCCCGAGAATGAGATTAGGCGTAGGGTGAGGTCCATGCTCGAGACAGTCGGCCTAGCGGGTATGGAGGAGAGGTATCCGAGGCAGCTCTCGGGGGGGCAGCAGCAGAGGGTAGCACTAGCAAGAGCTCTGGTAATAGAGCCGGACGTCCTCCTCCTAGATGAGCCCCTAAGCAACCTAGACCTAAAGCTCAGACTACAGATGAGGAAGGAGATTAGGAGGATTCAGAAACGCCTCGGGATAACCGCCATCTATGTTACGCATGACCAGGGTGAGGCGCTCAGCATGTCTGATAGGGTTGCGGTCATGAACCGTGGCAGGATAATCCAGATGGGGACTCCTACGGAGATTTATGAGAGACCTGCGGATAGCTTCGTGGCCGACTTCATAGGTGAGGCCAACCTAATAGAGGGTAGGGTCGAGATTGTTGAGGGAGTACGGGTGGGCATCAGGATTGGAGACACGCTACTTGAGACCGTGGAGAACCATCTAAGACTAAGGGTTGGAGACGAAGTATTCGTTGTTGCGAGACCCGAGAGGATAAGACCATCAAAGGAAGGAATAGAGGCAACCGTGGAAGACGCCGAGTTCCTAGGCCAGATCAGGAGATACTACCTCAGATTAACAGGCCTTGAAGCAACAATCAAGATGGACTTAGTGAACTATGTTGGGGAAAGCCTCGAGATAGGTCAGAAGATTAGGCTCAACCTAGGCCAGTTTGCTATAGTTAAAAAAGGTGGAGGTTAAGGTGGTCAGCCTAGCAGCGGTGTTATCTCGGTGTCCCACTTAGTAGCCCACTTATCCACGTTCTCGGCCAGGTATAGGAAGTCTGGGACATAAGCCTTCTCGGACATCTGGTCAGCCGGTATATTCCACTTCGCAACCTCCGGGTCAACTTCAGCCTCCGGGTGGCTGGGAACATAGCCAAGCATCTTAGTGAAGCCGCCAAGGTTCTCGGGCTGGAGCAGCCAGTTAACGAAGGCTAGGGCCACGTCCTTGTTCGGGCCATCCACCACAGCTATGACATCAAAGAATGCTACAGGCTTCGTGTCTTCGAACTCCAGAACAGCCTTGACCGGGACACCCTTCTTGGCTAGGGTGTAGGCGTTTCCCGTCAGGGTCCATCCAACCCATGCCTCACCGGTCTCCAGGAGCCTCAGGACATCCGAGTCGCTCTTAAAGACGTATCCTATGTTTCCTGATTCAGCCAACTGCTTGGCGAACTCGAATCCTGGGTCCAGGTTTCTCTCGTCGCCTCCCTTGGGTATCGAGGCCGCTATGAGCCAGGAGCCTGGAAGATAGGTTGGGTAGGGAACCGCTATCTTGCCCTTAAGCTCCGGCTTCAGGAGGTCTTGGAAGCTCTTAATCTCGAAGGGCACGAGGTCGGTCCTATAAACTATGGTGCCCACATAAGGATACATGGCGACCCAGTAGGTCTTTCCGTCAAGCTTCCCCTCGAATACGTCGGGTATCTCCTTCAGGACAGGCAGGTTCTCCTCCGTCAGCTCTACGAAGAATCCCTCAACCGCTCCCTGGAACCCGACTGCAGACGTCATCATCATGACATCGAAGATTGGGTTGGGCCATGCTGAGCGGAGCTTGGAAAGCCCGACCGACGAGGGGCCGCCGTGCAGCTCTATCTTAACCTCTACTCCGAACTCCTCTGCAAACTTCTTGGCATAGGTCTCGGTGGCCTCCTTCCATGGCCCACCCCAAGTAATTATGGTCAGGGTCCGTCCAGCGAACTGCGGGCCCTTCGGTAGGAGGAACTGCCAGACGGCGACGCCCACCAAGACCACAACAACCACGATGACAACCGCTAAAACGGCTTTAGAGACGCCTTTCTGACGAGACCTCATGTTTTATAGCCGTCAATTAATCGGATAAAAATCTTGTTTTTGCGAAAAGTAGCTTATACCTGTGCTGGGTTTTCTTAAAATATTGTCCTGTGGTGGCCGGTGGTATGGGGTTCTTTGAGGGAAGGGATGTTATCTCGGCCCTTGATTTTACCAGGGACTCTATGGAGGAGTTGTTCAAGGTGGCCGACAGGATTAGGGAGGAACTGGCAGGGCGAAAACTTCTCGACTATGCCTCTGGGAGGATTCTCGCCACAGTCTTCCTCGAACCAAGCACTAGGACGAGGCTTAGCTTCCATTACGCCATGGTCAAGATAGGGGGAGAGGTCATAGACTTTGGGCCAGAGCAGGCGGCCAGCATAGCAAAGGGAGAGACCCTTGAAGACACGATACGGATGGTGGATGGATATGGGCCAGACGTCATAGTGCTGAGGCAGAGAACACCCGGGGCGGCTAGGAAGGCGGCCGAGATAGCCGAGGCACCCCTGATAAACGCTGGAGACGGATGGAACGAGCATCCAACCCAGGCCCTCCTCGACCTCTACACCATCAGGGAAGAATACGGAAGAATAGATGGATTAAGGATAGGGATAATGGGAGACCTCAAATATGGAAGGACACCCAGCAGCCTTAGCTACGCCCTCTCAAAATACAGCAACGTGGAGATAGCCTACATCGCGCCCAAGCCTCTCCAGATAAGGGATGAGGTAATCCGGAACATAGAGGGGAGGGTCAGGTATAGGAAGGTTGAGAGGGTGGAGGAAGTCCTCGAGGAGTTGGACGTCCTCTATGTAACAAGGCTGCAGAAGGAGAGGTTCCCTGACCCCAGGGAATATGAGAGACTGAAGGGAAGCTACAAGATTACGATGAACCTTCTCTCAAAGTTCAGGAAACTACCAATAATAATGCACCCCCTCCCAAGGGTTGATGAACTCTCAACCGACGTGGACGCCCACCCTAAAGCCCGATACTTCCAGCAGGCTAGGAACGGGATGTATGTGAGGGCAGCCCTCCTCAAGCTCGTGCTAGGCGTCTAGAAGGAAACCTTTATGAGCTCGGTCTCCCCCGATGCCTCCTGGAGATGGGTAACGGCGAGTTCGCTGCCAGGAAGCTAAGGCTGAACCGGAAGAAGTTTAGGTGGAGTCAGCGTAAATACAGGATACGTATGCTCAGGCTTAAGGAGAAGGTGGACCCCCTCGAGGGCGCCCCCATGGCCCGTGGAATAGTAATCCAGAAGGTTGGAATCGAGTCTCGTCAGCCCAACTCTGCCGTAAGGAAATGCGTTAGGGTCCAGCTCATCAAGAATGGTAAGGTTGTAACGGCTTTCCTGCCTGGAGACGGGGCACTAAACGTTGTGGATGAGCATGATGAGGTCATCATAAGTGGTATAGGCGGCTCCCTGGGTAAGAGCATGGGGGACCTGCCAGGCGTCAGATATAAGGTAGAGCTTGTGAACGGCGTTCCCCTAAACCTGCTAATCCTAGGTAAGGTGAAGAAGCCGAGGCGCTGAGAACAAGCCAACATCTTATATCTCTGTATAGATGCAGATTGTAGGAATGGTTCTGGTCTCACCCTCCCTGGTCAAGAGGAAGGTCGAGGGCAATCCAATACTCAAGAAAGCGTTAAACATGCTCGAGAACAGCGTAGAGGTCCAATCCTATCTACAGATGGCTAATGTGAACGCCGTCCAACGCCTCATGTATAACGACCACGGCCCAGTTCACTCCAGGATAGTCGCAGGCTCGGCCCTCGAGATACATGGAATACTGCTTAGGAAGGGGTTTGAGCCCTCTATTGTTAGGGATGGTGTTGGAGACGTGGATGACTCAAGGCTAGTAGCAATGATGGGAGCATACCTCCACGATATAGGAAATGCGATTCACAGAAACCTTCACCACGCAACTGGAGCAGCCATCGCCTCCAGGTTCCTCCCAAGACTTCTTTGGAAAGTCTATGGAAGCTGGGAGAAGGCGTATAAACTCACAGCAGGGATACTCCACTGTATATTCTCCCATGATGAGAGCCAGTATGCCCTTAGCCTGGAGGCGGGCGTAGTGAAGATTGCGGATGGAACCGATATGGCTGAGGGCAGGGCGAGGATACCATATAGGGCGGGGAAATCGGACATCCACGCACTCTCAGCTATGGCCATAAGAAGGGTCGAGATAATAGAAGGTGGAAGCCGCCCGGTCAAGATAATAGTGGATATGGATAATGAGGCTGGAATATTCCAGATAGAGCAGGTCTTAGGCATGAAGATTAAGACATCGGGAATAGCTCATGTGGTTGAGGTTGAAGCCAGGAAGCAGGGGACACACTTTAAGACCATAACATTTGACTAACGTGAGGCCAAGGCCACACGCTCAAGCTCGTTCTTCTTCCTTATGGCCAGGCTCCTATTATCATTCTGAGCTGCAAGGAGTATCTCGTCTGCCAGGGCCTCATCAGTTGTCTTCCTGCTCCTGAAAGCCGCCTCACGAGCTCCTTGGGCAATATACCTCAACGCTAGGTCAAGCCTTCTCTGGGGTGAGATATCTACTGCCTTAAAGTATACTATTCCGCCATAGCTAAGCCTGGTTACGTCCTCTCTTGGGGCGGCGTTCTCCAGAGCCCTTACAAGAACCTGTATGGGGTTCTCACCCGTTCTGAGATGGATTATCTCTAGGGCGTTCCTGACTATCTTGAGGGCCTTGGTCTTCTTCCCCCCATTCGGCCCAGGCCTCATGAACATGTTTGCAAGCCTCTCGACTATGTTGACCTCGGCCTTTGCGAATCTGCGATGCTCATGCCTTCCCCCTGAGTGGGGCATTATCATGGGCTTCAAGGATATGTATCGCTTAAGGCCTGGGTCCTTTACCTCGACATCATCCACACTCCATTTACCGAATATCCTGAACTTGTCGGCGAACTCCTTTGCGGAAGTCTCGGACATCCCCGGGAACATCCACCCATCAGCAGACTATTAAACCATTCCCCTAAGATAACGGTCTCCGTAAAAAGGCTTAAAGGGTTATATAATCCCAGGTAATCAGAATCCTTGACACCTGAGGAGAGAGGTGCAAGAGATGTCATCCAAGCCTCACCTTAACCTAATAGTTGTAGGCCACGTAGACCATGGGAAGTCTACGACCATGGGCCACTTCCTAACAGACCTTGGCGTGATTGATCAGAGGACTATCCAGCAGTATGAGGAGGAGGCCAAGAGGCTGGGGAAGGAGAGCTTCAAGTATGCCTGGATACTCGACAGGATACGTGAGGAGAGGGAGAGAGGCTTAACCATCGACCTAGCATTCCAGAAATTCGAGACCAAGAAATACTACTTCACGCTCATCGACGCCCCAGGCCATAGAGACTTCGTAAAGAACATGATTACGGGTGCTAGCCAAGCCGATGCGGCAATCCTAGTTGTCTCGGCCAAGAAGGGTGAGTTCGAGGTTGGGATAGCTCCAGGCGGCCAGGCCAGAGAGCACGCCTTCCTACTCTTCATGCTCGGCATAAAGCAGCTCGTAGTCCTAATCAACAAGATGGATGATCCAACCGTGAACTACTCCAAGGAGAGGTATGAGGAGGTTAAGCAGGGTGTCGTAGACCTGCTTAAGAGGATAGGGTTCGACATATCCAAGATACCCTTTATACCAGTCTCTGGGTGGAAGGGAGACAACCTCCTCAAGAAGAGCGAGAATATGCCTTGGTATGACGGCCCAACGCTCCTCGAAGCCCTCGACCAGCTGGAGGAGCCCCCGAAGCCCATCGATAAACCCCTTAGGATACCTATCCAGGGCGTTTACTCCATTAAGGGTGTTGGAACGGTTCCTGTTGGCAGGGTGGAGACCGGGGTCCTCAAGCCAGGCGACCAGATAGTCATAATGCCCGCAGGCGTCAAGGGAGAGGTCAAGTCAATCGAGATGCATCATCAGCCTCTCCAGCAGGCTGTCCCAGGAGACAACATAGGTTTCGCCCTCAAGGGTGTGGACAAGAGCCAGATAAGGAGAGGTATGGTGGCCAGCCACCCAGACAGCCCATGCACGGTGGCCAAAGAGTTCGTAGCCCAGATAATCGTCATCTATCACCCAACCGCAATAGCACCTGGATACACCCCCGTAATGCATATCCACACGGCCCAGACAGCCGTCAAGTTCGTGGAGCTGCTCGAGAAGATAGACCCAAGGACTGGCCAGGTGGTTGAGAAGAACCCGAGCTTCCTTAAGACAGGGGATGCTGCAAGAGTTAAGCTCCGCCCACTCCAGCCCACAGCACTAGAAGCCTACTCAGACTTCCCAGAGCTAGGCAGATTCGCCATCAGGGACAGCGGGATGACCATAGCGGCTGGAATAGTCAGGGAGATAACCGAGAAAGGCCCATAAACCCTTAAACATCTCCGAGAGAACTAGAGCCACGGAGCAGAATTGAACATAGTCATAAAACTAGGAGGGCATATATTCTTCGGCGAAGAAGGTGTAAACATAGAGCTGTTAAGGGAGATAGCAGATGTCATATTATCCAGCTATGATGACGGCAGATGGGCTGTGGTGGTCGGGGGAGGAGGGCCTGCGAGACTCTATGTCAAGGCAGCAAGGGAGCTAGGACTGGATGAAGCGGCCTCCGACATACTAGCAGTCAGGGTAACCAGGGTTAACGCACTCCTCTTCGCGTATCTCCTCGGAGAGAAGTCCTACCCAAGGATACCCGAGACGCTTGAGCAGCTTAGGGAGTATTCAAGCCTAGGCAGGATAGTAGTCTCAGGAGGACTACAACCAGGCCAATCAACGGTGGCGGTCTCGGCCCTGGCAGCTGAGGCCCTGGATGCACAACGCCTAATCATAGCAACTGATGTGGATGGAGTCTATACCGATGATCCGAAGAGAAATCCTGAAGCCAGACTTCTCAAGGAGATAACCCTTAGCCAGCTCCAGAAAATACTCGAGAAGACCAGCCATAGGGCCGGCGAATACAAGCTCATAGACTCGGTGGCCCTCAAGGTCCTCTCAAGGAGCAAGATACCCACAATATATCTCAACGGTAAGAACCCCCAAAACCTCCTAGAAGCCATAAGAGGCGAAAACCCCGGAACCCTCGTAAAACCCGAGTAAACCTTATCAAAACAAAGGAGCAGTCCCAGAGATGGAGGGCGGGGGTAGCCAAGCCTGGTCAACGGCGGCGGGCTCAAGACCAAGACATGGGACACCCGCTCCCATAGGGGTTCGTGGGTTCGAATCCCACCCCCCGCATATACTTTACGCATCATCAATCAAGATGACAGTCTATGTCTAACTTCCAATAGCCAAAAAGACTTTGGCGAAATTGTCTTGGTTTTTATGCTCAATTAGGAGGTCTTCACTGAAACGGAATATACCTACCTAAAAGGGTCTACTTCAGGTGAGAATATAAAGTTTACTATAAGTGATGATAACTGTCAACAAAGCTATGGATTCCATGGTCCACTTTACCGTAATGTTGGGTCCTGGCTGGGTGCAGGTTTGGTATATATATTGTGAGGAGTATATGGACCATGTTTTTAAATTAAGCAAATATTCTAAATTTTCAGGGAATGTTGCGTAGCTACTTGGAGTTAACGAAGCCTAAGATAGCCTTGCTCAATATAGCTACGGCATTTACAGGCTATCTGCTGGGAGGTGGGGGTGGCTGGGGTCTTCTTATACTGTTTATTGTGGGCTACCTGGCTGTGGGCGGCTCTAGTGCCGTGAACCATTATCTTGACAGGGAACTCGATGCCAGGATGTCTAGGACTAGGAGGAGGCCTATCCCTTCGGGTAGGATACATCCGCCTGAGAAGGCTCTGATCTTCGGCCTAGCCCTCCTCACATCCGCAATCATGGTCTCAGCCCTCTTCCTCAACCTTCTAACGGCGATATTCGTAGGTCTCGGAGCTGCCATATACCTGGTAGTCTATACCATGTGGCTTAAGAGGAGGAGTGTCTGGAACATTGTTATCGGAGGTGCTGCGGGCAGCTGCTCACCCCTCGCTGGATGGGCTGCTGCCACAGGCTCCATAGACCTTCTCCCATTACTGCTAGCCTTACTGATATTTCTCTGGACTCCCGGCCACTTCTGGAGTCTGGCTATGAGGGCTTCGGAGGATTATAGGCGTGCAGGCATCCCCATGCTTCCAGCCGTCAAGGATGCGAGGGCCACATCAGTCATGATATTGTTATCCAATATAGCTACGGCTGCCTCGTGGCTCGGCATAGCATTCCTGCTTCCCTCCAACCTATCATATCTGGCCTTAACATCTGCCTTAACAGCCCTCATAATGATAGATAGCATCAGGCTTGTCAGGCACCCGGAGTCGGGGATAGCCTGGAGAATATTCAAGGCGTCGAATCCATGGCTGGCGGCAGCCATGTTCGGAACCCTGCTCCACGTAATCATAGGCGTTTGACGAGAAAGGAGAAATATTATTCCAGGCCTTGGGTTGAGAGATGATTGAGCGGATTGTCTCCACCGAGCCTTCCTCAACTGAGATGGTGGCTTACCTTGAGGGCGGTGTGGGGAGGCTTGTGGCCGTCAGCGATAAATGCGATTACCCAGAGGAGGTTAAGAGCCTGCCGAAAGCGGTCAAGACAATCATACCCATAACAAACCACCTATCCTCGAGGGAAATAGACGAATACGTAAGCAGGTATCTAAGGTCTGGGAGACCCATGTTCGAAGTAGATTGGGACCTGATTAGAAGGCTTGAGCCTGACCTGATAGTTGGCCAAGACCTCTGCGAGGTCTGCGCACTTCCATTGGGCAAGAGCTTGGAGGAGTTCTTCTTAGGCGGGGTTCGCCCCCAATCCTTCCACTTAAACCCCCATAAATACATGGAGATAGCCCATCAAGGTTACAGGTTGTCGGAGATTCTCGGAAGAAGGAGGCGGGGTGGGAGGCTTCTAGAGACGTTTATGGGGGCTGGGCGAGAGTTAAAGGGCTTGGGGAAGGATCTAAGGATTCTAGCCCTAGAATGGATAGATCCGCCATATGTGGCCGGTCTATGGGTAAGCGACCTAATCTCCATGGCCGGAGCGGAACCACCGCTAAGACCTGGAGAGCATGGCAGGAGAACCACGCCGGAGGAGATAATAGGATTTAACCCAGACATAGTAATAGTCTCGCCCTGCGGATTCAGCATGGAGAGAACCTTCAAGGAGTTCCACATCTTGGAGGAGTCTGCTTGGTGGAGACAGTTAAAGGCAGTCCAGAAAGGTGACGTGTATGTGGTTGAGTCTGATTATACTGCGAAGGGTGGGCCGAGAACGTGGAAGCTCGCAAGGTTTCTGGCAGAAATTCTCACAGGCTCCGAGCCCGAGAGAGAAGTAGGTATCAAGGTTTACTAAATCTTGAAGACCTTCGGCCTCCCATCCCCGAGAATCTCCTCAACATTTCTCCTAACATCCTCAACCCTTATGCCTAGAACCTCTCCCCGGAATCCCTGAAGCCTGCCAAGAGCCCTGCCTAAAACCCTGAAGAAGGACTCTTTATCGCCTCTCTGGAGATGTACAAATGCCGCTGCAACGAGTATGAGGCCGTTAAGGACGCTTTTCTTGGGCTCCGGGGCTTTTCTCCATACATCCTCTAAAAGCTCGTGGAACTCCCAGAACCTCTCTTCATTGAATAGCTGCTTCGCCCATATGGATGGGTCCAGCTCCTCCTCGTCCAGAAATCTTAACCCTCTAATTTTCCCAATCCTGTGGAGGATGCCTTCTACAGTCTTCCTATCCTTTGCAATAAGGTCGTATTCAACGTGATGCGTGGCCACCCTGACATCCACAACCTTTACACCTAGCTCTCCTGCAATCCTCCTGACCCTCTCCATTAACGCTCCTCTATCAATATGCATCCCCTTCTCCGCCAATACTATACATCTAACCATGTGTTCCGCACCAAGCCTGAGTTAAGGGGGAAACGATATAAGTAGCTGCCTCGACACCTGGCTTAGGTGAAGGCTCATGGCTGTCGATATTGTGTGCGGTAAGTCCGTGCCAGAGGATACCAAGTATAAGCTCAGCTTTGAGGGCGAATGGCTCTACTTCTGCAGCGAGGAATGCATGAAGGAGTTCGTGGAGAACCCTGTTGAGTATCTCTACGCTAACGTGGGCTGCGGATGCGGCGGAAACTGTGGATGCGGGGGGCATCACAGCCACTACTAAGGCCGATACAGAGCCTATTCTTAAGCCTCGCTAAGGAATCGTAGCCAACCACGATAAACCTGCCTACCAGCCTCCCTCGAAGAAGCATAGAGAATACTCTATGATTAACTATTGTGTCGAGAAGCCTCAGGGCAGCCTCACCGCCCATCTTAACCTCAGCTCCATCAACGAAGATTAAGGAGTGTGGATTAACATCTCTAGGAAAAGGGATGAATTCCACGGACCTTTTCCTGTCAAGCCTTGATGTAATAATCATTAGGATTCTGCATAGAAGGCATCCTGAGTCGTAGAGGAGTTTCTTCACATAGGTTGTGTTATATGCCTCAGATAAAGGGTTTTCTCAATGACTTGTCAGCGTGCTATAACCTCTATCTTTGGCCTCTTCTCAGCCCTAACCCTCATAAACTTATCCACATCAAATCCCTTCTTCTTCGCAAACCACTTGATGTAATTTATGACCGCCCATGCACCGAACTTCGCTATTATCTTGAAAGCAAGCTTAAGCGGCGGGTTAAGCTTGATTAGCTTAGGCGGTAGATTATTCAGCTCTATCATTATGTGCCTCCAGGCTCTATATATTACGGCCATCTGACCCTCGTTAAGCTCCTCTATGTTGAAGAACTCCTCGCCCTTAAGGACTCCTAGTGGTGAGAAGAAGAGGGGTGTTACGGTGAAGTGGGCTTTCCCACCTATGGTTTCTGGAAGATACCTCTCCATAGCATCTATTAGCCTAACAGTCTCCCATGCGTCTTCCTCCGTCTCACCTGGAAGGCCGATTATCAGCGTAAATGCGGGGAACCAATAGTTCTGGTTAAGTATAGCCGTCCCGTTTATCACCACGTCAAACCACTCATCAGGAGTGAATGGCTTCATCTTATTCCTCATGTAGTCCCATAGCAGATGACCTGAACCCGTCTCAAGCCCCGTCTGTATCCCTATCCAGTGTTCATGTGATGCTCTTAGTATCTTTGAGAGCTTGGATATCATGTCCGGGTCGGCTACTGCGGGGGCTATGGTTCCGTGGGTGGGGTTGCTGTGCCTTATGCCTGGGATGTTCATGATTGCCGAGAACAGCTCTATCAGGGCGTCGGTGTTGGGCATGAAGGTCTTCCAGTCCTCAAGCTGATAGAGGAATATGTCCTCGCTGTGGACCCAGGCATTGTGGAGTCCCGCTGACGTGTTAACCCTAATCTCCCTCAATATCTTCTCTATCGGCATGTATCTGGCGTATCTGAGGTTCGGCTCGCAGAACTCGCATCCCCTCCCGCATCCCCTCATAACCTCGACCAACCCGTGAATACTTGGATTAACTATGTCTGGTATCTCCTCTATCCTTGGGCCCTTCTTGAAGACGCTTATCCTCGGCAGTCCATCCTCCTCCATCTCATGGAACAGGTATGGAATCATGTGGTCTATCTCTCCGACCACCACGTAGTCTATGTTTAGCTGCTCGACTTGATGAGGCCTGAAGCTTAGGTAGAGAGCCCCTGGACCGCCCACAGTTATCTTAAACTTGTATCCATGCTTCTCCCTTAGATAGTTAAGCCTGTAAATTAGGTCTAGGAAAAATTTCTGCGAGTATGACTTGAAGACTCCCCCGGTGAATCCTAGGCTCAGGGGGCCAAGGCTTAGTGGGTCCATGGTGTTTATCCCGACTATCTTCGTCTTTTCGTCTATGAACTTCTCCACATGGTCTGGGTGGGCGACCACCACGTCGCTCCGCTTATAGTCTCTGAGTAGGGCTGCCTCAACTTTCCTTAACCCGTAGGGAGCGTAGGGTAGGACGCCGTCATGATGGGGGACCTGGGGTGCAAGAAAGTCGAAGAGGAACTCGGGAACACGCTCCGAGGGTGCACATGCAAGGAAGTCGAGGAGGGGGACATGCCTATACTCGCTAGTCAGGCTCCTATCAGCTGTAAGCACAATCCTATACCCCATGCTAGCACCCCCTCACCACTAATACAGTCCTCTCCGAATTCTCACCGCCCCCACATCCTATATAAATCTTCCAACACATAACAACCATCAGAAAATTAGGGAAGCCCTAAAAACCCACAAGACAGAATAGCTATGAAATGTTATCTCAGAAAGAGAAGGAGTTTCTCGAGTCGCAGTGGATATGTAGGTTGGCGACGATAACGAGCGATGGATGGCCCCATAATGTTCCCGTCGGATACGCATTCGATGGAGAATCCCTCTACATCTCAAGCGACCCAGACGCACGGAAGGTTAGAAACATACGGGTGAATCCTAGGGTCTGTCTCATAGTGGATGTTGTGGAGGGGAAGAAGGGAGTCATGATCCAGGGAGAAGCAAAGCTAATAGAGTCTGGCGAAGAGTTCGAGAAAGCCATGGAGCTTATGGAGAAGCAGAGGGGATGGAGAAGAAGCAAGCCAGGGGAACAAGTAATAATAAAGGTTAAGCCCCTTAGGAAAACAAGTTGGAGAATATAGGAAAGGATTTTAAGCCCATAATCCACCCTAAGACCCGGGATGACAACAATACCAGCCGAACCATGGATACAAGAAGAACTAAAGAAACCTCTCAAATGGTATTTCCAGGTAGCCCTAAACCTCAAACCCGCAAAATACCTCATATGCCGAAGAATAGAAGCTCCAGAAAACCTAAAAGAACTACAGGAAGAAGAACTATGGAGAACACATGAGAGATTGTCGAAAAAATTCCAAGAGATATTCCAGAAAATTAAATCCGGAGAACTTGAGCTTAAAGAGCTTGAGGTGAAGAGGCCTAACTTCCTAGACCTGAAGGTTGAACTCGTCGAGAGGATGCTGAGACACTGCAATTTCTGTAGATGGAACTGTAAAGTGAATAGGGTTGAGGGAAGAAAACATGGAACATGCCAGCTCGAATCCCAATCAAGAGTATCAAGCTACTTCCACCACAGAGGCGAAGAACTACCCATAAGAGGAATAATGGGAAGCGGAACAATATTCTTCACATCATGCAACATGCGCTGCATCTTCTGCCTTCACCCTGATATGTATGTAATAACTCCTGAAGGCCCTAAAAAAATTCAGGAATTATTCATGAAAGCTGATGAAGAGGTACAGTATGGTGATGGCTACGTAAGATTTCCACAAAAATTATACACGTATACTTATAATGGAAAGAAAGTTAAAGTGTCTAAGATCTTTAGACACGACTATGTTGGTAAGATGATCGTAATTAAACCATTTTATGCACCTCCACTAGTTGTAACACCAAATCATGAATTAGTCGTTTATGATGAGAAAAAGAAACGTGTGGTAAAGAAAAGAG
>CAZHEC010000002.1:0-23639 GCA_964531465.1 uncultured Nitrososphaeria archaeon
AAAGGGAAGCGACATAGATGTCTTCATACCCTACCCCGTGGCCTCCGTCATGATAGAGCTGCACGTCAAACCCGTCAGGAGACTTCTCGTCCAGGCCACACCCAGCTACATACCCAAAGCCTACCTAATCATAGATGAAGCTGCATCCGTGTCATTCCCCCTAGCAAAGATGAGGGCTGAGGAGCAGGAGTTCTACAGGCTCGCAGGCCAGATAGGATACGAGGAGCTTAAAAGGGACGTAAGGGTCCCCGGCATGAATAAGGAGCTCACATTGATAGTTCCTACATCCGAGGGCCACGTGGAGATTCCCGTGGAGAGAAACGTGGAGGAGGCGGCTAAGATGCTTGACGTGAACCCCCTCACGCTGAGGAATAGGATTAGGATACTGAGGAGGAGAAGGGAGGTTGGGAGGACGGGCATTTACCGTGAAGTAGAGATACCGCCCGATAAGACGGTGGAGGAGGTCTTACAGGAACTCCTGGCAAGGGACCCGGCCCTCAGGAGAAGGCTGAGAACAGTTGGAGAATAAGCGTCAAGAGTTCTAAACAGAAGGGTTTTTCACTTTATTCAAGCCAGTATGAGT
This sequence comes from uncultured Nitrososphaeria archaeon, assembly GCA_964531465.1. Classification (GTDB taxonomy): domain Archaea; phylum Thermoproteota; class Nitrososphaeria_A; order Caldarchaeales; family Wolframiiraptoraceae; genus Benthortus. The sequence goes on from CAZHEC010000002.1 coordinate 584, forward strand.
GGGAGGAGTATTGGAGGAGGCTGAACGCCTAAAGAACGTCTTCAAGTCCCTCTCAAACGAGAAAAGACTTAGGATACTCTCTGCGCTATCAGGGGGTGAGAAAACATTCACGGAGCTTTTGAAGTTGAGTGGGTGTAGGTCGAGTGGTGAACTCGCATTCCACCTTGACAAACTCGGAGGACTAATCAGTAAGACCGATAAGGGCTACGGTCTCACAGAGCTTGGAGAACGTTTGATGACCACCCTCGGAGAGGTAAGCCGCATAACCAACCCAGACATAGAGATACGTGAGCATCCGGCCAAACGTCAAGCAGTAATAGTTTCGGCTTCATCCACAATACTACTAGCACTAAATATCTACCTAGGGTTAATCTCTATGGGGTTGGGCGGTGAAGTGGGGGAAGCAGCCCTAATACTCGTGGCCACGGCCATACTCACTCAAACCCTCTTCCTACTTCTCTACAAGTTCAGATACACTCTAGTCAAACGGTATCCATACCTCATAAACCTCCCAGCGCTGGGAATACTCCTAGGCTCACCCGACTTCACACCGGAGGAGCGGGGAAGAATCCTAGACAGAATATTCAACATAATACCTTTCATGACGCTCTATCTCCAGCTTCTATGGACGTTAATCTTCGCCTTCATGCTCACCGAAGCCCCCGAGAACATAATTGGAATAACTATCACCGTGGTCTCCCTCGCCCCAATCCCCCTAATAATACTCTACTACAGGAGCATCTATAGGCAGGTTAGAAGGGTTCTCGAAGGGTAAGGAATAAAACCCTCGAGCAACGTGGGTATGACCTGGGAGAGATGGGCGAAGACGACTACATGAAGCGGATGGTGGATGCGCTTAGAAGCGGGGCCAAGATGCTCTCCGAGCAATGCCCGGTATGCGGGAGCCCGCTCTTCGAGATACGTGGCCAGCTCTGGTGCCTCAAATGCAATAAGAGGGTGGTGAAGGTGAGGGGTGAGGAGGAGGTGGGCGAGGCCCTAACCACATACATCCTAGGCGAGGTCCACCGAACCCTGGCCACAAAGATAGAGGAGTTAAACCTCCAGCTCTCGAGGACCGTAGACCAGCAGGAGATAAGAGAACTAAGCGAGACACTAAACCTCCTACTAAAAACAATGGAGCAAAACCTAAAGCTCAGAAAGACACTCGAGCAACAAGAGAAGTAGTTAACCATCCTTCAAGCAATTTATGGAGAAAACATTACCTAAGAAATACGAATGAATATACTTAGGAATAATCTAATCATAACCCTCAACAATATGTGAAGCCTGCTAAAAAGCCCCCTAGCGAGCCTAGGCCATGGTCAATAACCATATATCAGTAATTTTACCCATATGTTAACACAGATTTACTCAATTGATGCATATATTCTCCAGGGTTCTCCTCGAGGTTCATTAGAAAAGGATGCCATCGCCTGTCTACAGTGGAATGAAGATGGACCCCTTGATTTCCTTTGGAGATGGCTTATCCTCCAGTGGAACACGTGGGGTTGCTTCAATTTCCTGTGAAATACCCAATCCACCCTTATCCAGGTCAAAAAACCCAGAATACGGCCTCGCCTAGAAGACTCTCTACAACCTCTTCACCAAATGTGAAGTAGAATAACGTCTAAGAAGCCCCAGACCCCGAGATTTCCACTCCAACAAACAAGACCTAAACCCCGAACAAAAACTACAATAAACTAGAGGAAAAACCCTAAGAAACTTCTGGAACTCCTTGATTAACCATGACCACAAATAACCTTAAGGGGCTTCTAAATGCGAAGAGAAGGTAGATCCACGGTTGAGTCTCGGGGGCTTCTCCATAGGAAAGGTAGGGGTCTAGGGGACCCGTTGGCGGATGTCGTGGAGAAGGCTCTCAGCAGGCCACGGATATTCAGGAATAGGGAGGTCATGCGCTCTGACTATGTTCCAGGCAGTCTCCCCCATCGATGGGAGCATATAAGAAGGCTCGGCGAGATACTCTCACCCTCCCTTAGACTCTCTAAACCCAGCAACGTCTTCATCTACGGCAAGACAGGAACCGGGAAGACCGCAGTAGTCAGGCATGTCTTCAAGAGGTTCGGGGAAGTGGCGGAGAGAGAGGGCCTCCCCCTAAGCTTCGCATACGTGAACTGCCGTATCGCCGGGACAGAGTATAGGGTTCTGGCCGAACTCTGCGAGTCGGTTGGAGTCAAGGTTCCCTTCACGGGTCTCTCCAAGGCCGAGGTCTTCAGCAGGCTTAGACGTGGCTTAAGGGAGCGTGGGGGCTTACTTGTGGCCTGCCTAGACGAGGTGGATGCCCTCGTGAAGAATTATGGCGACAATCTACTCTACGAGCTGACAAGGATGAATGAGGGTCTTGAGGCAGGGGGCCTAAGCCTCGTAGGAGTCTCCAACGACCTCCACTTCAAGGAACTACTAGACCCACGGGTTCTAAGCAGCCTAAGCGAGGAGGAGCTAGTCTTCCACCCCTACACAGCCCTAGAACTAATCGACATACTAAGCGAGAGGGCCAGGGAAGCATTCCACGAAGGAACAGTCCCAGACGAGGTGATTAGGCTATGCGCCGCCTTAGCGGCTGCCGAACACGGGGACGCACGCAGGGCCATAGACCTGCTCAGGGTTGCGGCAGAGGTTGCCGAGAGGCGTGGGGACCCGAGAGTCGAGGAGAGGCATGTGAGGCTTGCCCAGAGCCTAATCGAGCGTGGAAGGGTCTTCGAGGCCCTCTCGACCCTCCCCCTCCACAGCAAGCTCGTCTTAGCATCCCTCCTAATCCTCCACAGAAACGGCGTCCAGACACCCATAACAGGGGCTCTATATCAGACCTATAGGGAGGTCTGCGGATTGGTGGGCGTCGAGCCGCTCACCAGCAGGAGGGTCAGCGGCCTCATCTCGGAGCTTAGCATGCTTGGGGTTGTTGAGGGAGAGGTGGTGAGCATGGGGAGGCATGGGAGAACCAAGAAGCTCAGGCTCCTGACGCCCATAGAGGAGGTCGAGGAGGTCCTGGCCGGAGACGAAATCCTGGAAAGCATATTAGAGCATAGGCCCTCGGTTCTCAGAGAGGCTGGGAAGAGGTAGGGATGACCGACCCTAGGCTGAGGCGGAGACTAGTCGAGGAGGCCCTGAGACAAGGCTATAACCTTAGCGGCGAGGCCCTCAGAATACTCGAGTCTATGGAAGACCCCCTAGGAACCCTTAGACGGGTCTTAGAGAGGCTAAGGGAGGAAGAGCCTGAGGCCATAGTTGTGGAGGAGAGGCATCTAGAGACAGTCAGGTTGAAGGAAGGAGTTGAGGCTACCTCGACGCCAGGAGAGGGGGCCATAATCCTCCATGAAGAGGTGCCTGAAGTAATCGTGGGCGAGGAGTATCTAAGGGAGCATCGAATCGAGGGGAGGGCGGATGAGTTCAAGCAATACTTCATGGACAGATATGGTAGGCTCAAGGCCATACTTGGGGAACGCATGAGCTTCCAGACCGTAATGGATGCTAGGAGGCTGAGGAAGGAGCAGGAGGCCACACTCGCCCTAATGCTCCTGGAGAAACGTGAAACCGAGAAAGCACTCATGATAGAGGCTGAGGACGAGACAGGAATAATCAGGCTAGTCGTGCCGAGGAGGGCTCAGAAGACCTACGAGGAGGCTGCGAGAATCCTGCCGGACTCGGTCTTCGCAGCGAAAGTAAGGAGGATGGACAACATCTACATTGCCCAGGAGATACATCTACCCGACATACCCCTAACACGGGATAACAGCGAGGGACCAGACCTAAACCTCTGCCTCATCTCAGACCTCCACGTAGGGAGCAAGAAGTTTAGGAAAGACCTCTTCGAGTCCTTCCTCGACTGGATAAACAGGGGCAGGGACGGCGAGGTCAGGAGGATACGCTACCTCCTGATAGCAGGGGACCTAGTCGATGGGATAGGCATCTTCCCGGGCCAGAGGTGGGAGCTTGAGGAGACCTCGGTTAAACGTCAGCTAGAGCAGGCTGCGGAACTCCTCTCGGAGATTCCCGGCCACATCAAGGTGATCTTCTCCACGGGAAACCATGAGCCTGTGGAGAAAGCTCTTCCTCAACCACCCCTCCAAGGAGAACACCGTGAAGTAATCCTTAGGAGACGTGAGGTCATCTTAGTGGGGAACCCTGCCAGAATCGAGATAGGTGGGAGAACAATACTCGTATACCACGGCCAGGGGCTAGACGACATAATACAGGCGCTTCCCGACGTATCTTATAACACGCTCCAGGAGGATGCGGGGAAGCTGCTGAGAACCCTTCTCCAGCATCGCCACCTCTCCCCGGTATATGGCGAGAACACGCCAATACTACCCCTGCCGAGGGACTATCTGGTAATAGAGGAGCCACCCCACATACTTCACACAGGCCACATCCACGTAGCCCATGCCGAGAATTACCGGGGCGTCAGGCTAATCAACACGGGTGCATGGCAGGAGCAGACAAGCTATCAGAAGAGTGTGGGACTCCAGCCCACGGTGGGGACTATGGCCCTAGTCAGTCTGAGAACCCTTGAGGTGAAGCTGAGGAAGTTCACGTAGACTGCCTGAACCTGACCTCAACCCTCACGGCGTCAGGCTTTATCTTCTGGAAGGGTCTTCCAGAACCCTCATAGAACTTTGTGAAGAACTCGTATAGATGGAGCCTCAAGGCCTGGATGAAGGCCATCATGCCCTCAAGCGCCATTATTCCCAGGTTTCCTATTATGAGGATTGGTATGGAGGCTGGGCCTAAAGCCTCCCAAGTAGTGTTGAGTAGCATGAGCAGGGCCACGTGGACCAGGAGGAGAACAGTCAACGTAACACAGCTCAGCGTGTTCGACATAAAGTGGATTATGTTCTCTAGGACCTCGAGTAGCCCCATGCCCAGGTAGCCTATCAGGGTTCCCTTTATCCTCCCTATCGCCGCAGCTATGGCCCTACCTAGGATGAGGATTAGAAGACTTACCATCACTCCCCCTATAGCTATTGGTCCGAGGGTCTTAACGGGTATGCCTAGGAGGGGGGCAGGGTTCTCGGAGGTCATAAGGGCGGCCATGTCTCCTGCTCCGAGGAAGCTAAGGGCGAAGAGTATCCCGAACACATACATTGTTATCGTGGGGAGCTTAACCAAGAATGCCTCGGCCTTGTCGTGGCCTAGAGCCTTTCTGAACCCAAGCACATATCCTAGGATGAGGTGGATCATGCCCATGAAGAAGGTGAACTGCATGAGCTTGAGAACCTCCTTCATCTCGAACTCATGGTCTGCGACTAAGTGAAGTATCTCGGGGCTTCCGACCATTTTTCCGACCTTAAACCCGAATGCCTCTCCGAGTAGGAATCCGCCGACAGCCGAGGCCACGCCAAGAATCGTTAGAAGCTTAGCCCACTCCCGAAGTCTCTCCGATACCCTCCTATACATTATGTATCCAAATGCCGTAAGAACAAGCCCCTGGCCCAAGTCGGCGAACATTATCCCATAGAAGATGGAGAAGAAGACCGAGACTATAGGTGTAGGGTCAATCTCTCCATAGCTCGGTATCCCCTGTATCTCGGTAACCTTCTCAAAGCCCCTGACTATGCCCTTGTTGTTTAGGAGGGTTGGGGTGCCTTCATGCCCACTATGGCCTCCGTGGCCCGGCTCCTCGATGAACACGGCGTATTTCTCGGCGAACCTCTTCCTAAACTCCTTCTCCATCTCCCTGGGTATATATCCCGAGATTATCTTGAAGCGTTTAAACCCGCCTGAGGCTCCGAGCCTCCTGAAGACTTCCTCCAGTATCTTGGCCGCCTCACGGTAGGAGAGAAGCCTTCCACCATGTCTCTCACGAATCTCGGCCAGCTTCTCCTCAGCCTCCCTGACCCTCTCCTCAGCCCTCCTCAAATCCTCCTCAACAATCCTATAGGCTTCCTGAACATTCTGTGGGAGATGACTTGGAATCTGGAAGGGCCTGACCCCGAATCCGTGGAGAACCCTCTCAACCCTGAACCTATCCTCTCTTCTAGAGGCTATCAGGAGGGCTGCGAGGCCCTCACCAACATCAACATACGTAACCCCTGCCTCGGGGAGGCTCCTCCTAACTTCCTCCAAGTCCCGCTTCTGGACCAGGGCTAGTGTTACATAGAATCTCTTGAACTCTCGGAGGATTTTGAGGTCCAGCCCTGTATCCTTTAGGAGTCTTAGGGCTTGGTGGAGGGGCTTGAGCTCTGATGCCTTGTCCCTGGCCTCCCTTAGCTCCCTCCTCAGCCTCTCAGCTTCCTCCAAGATAGGCTTGACCCTTCCCTCTAGGTCTTCTACAAGCCTCATCAGGTCCTCGGCCTCAAGGGTCTCCTTCTCCACACGGTAGCCATGGAGAATCTGGTCTATTACTCCCTGCTCCTCGCCTATACCCAGCTCCGATATGAGGGTGTCAAGCCCGGCCCCAATCCTCCTAACCCTCTCATATCCCTCCCTAAGCCTCTCATCAACCTCGCCGCCGCCTTCGGCATGAAACCACTCAAACCCATAGATGTCCCTAACGGCCTCCTCCACCCTATGGCCCGGAACAATCACCGAGACCCTGAGAAGCCTCGAGACCCCCAAGAGGGAACCCTCAAGAAAACCCTAACCCAGAAACCATCATATAAGGTTTCGTAACTATCCCCAGAGGACCGCTAAAGTTTAAATGGGTTTTCAGGTTCTTGCTGGATGCTGGCATGAGGGTTGTCGCCGTCGGGTCGAGGCCATTCGTGGCTGGGTTTAGGCTTGCAGGTGCATCGGGGATAGAGGTGGACTCGCCTGAATCCCTCCTACGTGAGACCCAGAGGCTCGTCAAGACACGGGACATAGGCCTGATACTCCTAGATGAGAGCCTCTCAGTCAAGGTCAGACAGGAGATAAGCAGGATAAGGGCCGAGCACCCCTCACCTATAATCTACGAGGTTCCGGGACCAGGAAGCAAGCTCGAACCCATCAACTATCGTGATATCCTGAGGCAGATACTGGGCGTCTAACGGAGGGTAAATACTTTAAGGGCCTGTGGCATGCCTCAGACCGCATATGAGGGGTCTCTTAAGAGTTCTCGACGAGGTGGCCGCCGAGGTTCTCAGGGAATGCGAGTCCATCATCAGCAGAGGCTTAAGGGATGCAGAAGCCATAATAGAACGGGAGAAGAGGTCCGTCCTGGAGAGAGCCGAGGCCCTGATTTATCAGGCCGAGCGTGAGGAGGAGACGATTAGGAGTAGGAGCAGAAGCCTCGCAGAGGTTAGGGCACGTGGGGTCGCCCTCAAGACCATGGAGGAATACCTCGACGACGTGATAAGAACGGTGATGGAGAGGATTAGGGGAGAGGCCGAGAAAGGAGGGCTGAGAGAAGACCTGAAACGATTGCTGATAGAAGCAGTAGAGGGGATCAGGCTAAGGGAAGTGAAGGCATACACATCCAAAAATCTAATACCAACACTTGAAGAAATCTCGGAGGAAGTCTCAAAGGAGAAGAACGTCAGGATAAATGTGGCGGGAGAGGCCGATACAGTCTTTGGAGTAGTAGTGAAAAGCCTCGATGAAACGATAACCTACGACAACAGGGTGGAGGAGAGATTGGAGAGACTAAGGTCGAGAATAAAGCGGGAGATAGCCTCACTACTCGGAGTATAAAGATGACATTTTAAGCCACCAAAGAGAGAAAAATAACTGAGATGAGGCATCCGAGGAACTTTGGGGAACTTGAGGACGCCGATGCGAGTGCGCGGGAGACGAACCCAATATGCGGTGATGTGGTCGAGATATATCTAAAGGTTAGGGATGGGAGAATAAGCGATGTGAGGTTTAAGGGATATGGATGTGCGGTTAGCCAGGCCTCCGCAAGCCTCCTAACCGATAATATCAAGGGCATGGATGTGGATGAGGTTAAGGGTCTAAGCGAGGAATATGTCATAAGCCTGGTCGGGGAGGATGTCGTCTCGGAGGCGAGGAGGAGCTGCGCAGTCCTATCCCTCAAAGCGTTGAAAAAGGCTCTCTCAGAGATTCGATAACACTTTCTCAGCCTTCCCCCTAACCCTCTCAAGATACTCACGCTCAGTATAGACCCTGACTATTCCATAGATTCGTGAAGTGAATGTTAAGAGGGGTGAGGAATACTCCACGAGCTTTATCTCTCCTCCAGGTCCCTCCTCATAGAACTTTATCTGTTCATCACCCCTATATGGCAGGGGCGGGATATACGGAGTGTCAATCCACACATGTTCTCTGGGAACTCCCGCATCCTCCGCTATCTCCTCCTCAAGCTGCTCCAGGCTCCTCCCCTCCCTAAGCTCCCTGGGCATCTCTCCCTCGAACCTAAGCTCATACGCCAGTTTTGGAAGCCTCCTCTCCTCAATCCTCTTAATAACCTCCCTTACCTCTTCATGCTGCTTCATCAAGCACCAGATAGTATAGTCATCATGGCCGAGATACTCCTCAACACGCATTGATGTGAAATCTATTCCAAGCCTCCTGACCCCTCTCAGAAAGAGGGATTGGGCAGCCCTGACTGCGTGATGGAAGTAGATGTTCATGAAGCTCTGGTATCTGGCTAGGGCCATCTCCTCCACCGCTCCAACAGCCCTGATGCTTAATAGGACTCCCTCACTGCTCAGCCTGCTCCTCCATAGAATCCTCTTAACATCAACCATACCGTATGATGCTCCGGTAAAGTAGGAGTCCCTGAGGAGGAAGTCAAGTTTATCTACGTCGGTAGGGCCACTTATGGCCTTGCTCTCAGGGGTCCTCCCCTCCAGCACCTCCACCACCTCGCCCACTCTCACCCCACATCCCTCTATGGCCTCAGCTAGCTTCGGATCTTCCCTAAGAATCCTGGCTGACACATCCTCGTGGGTCATCCCCCTCTCAAGGAGGAGGCTCTCAAGTAAATGGGAGTAAGGTGTGTGGCCTACATCGTGGAGAAGAGCTGCGAGCCTCAGAACCTTCCTCCTATGCTCGTCAAGCCCGAGTCTCCAGGCAAACTCTCCAGCCAGATGCATGCATCCCAGGGAGTGGTCAAACCTCGTATGCCTCGCACCTGGGTAAACTAGGTATACAAATGGGAGCTGGATTATCCTCCTAAGCCTCTGGAATGCGGGGGTATCAACAACCCTAAGCTCATCCTCACCCAGCTCTATGTATCCATGGACAGGATCCTTGACGAGCTTGGTCCTCACATACGCTTTGATTGATTGGCTGGATTAAAGGTTTAGGAATTCTGAGACCACCCTTCTGACCCTCTCAAAGACTCTCTCCACATTTTCCCCAGCATCTACAACCACCATCTCACCCCTGCCAGCCATCTCCAAGTAGTTTCTCCTAATTCTCTCCAATAATGCAGGGTCCTCAAACCTACTCCTTTCACCTTTAATCCTCCCTAGCCCCACACTTGGCTCTACGTCCAAGAGTATTGCTAGGTTGGGTTGTGGTGCGAATCTGTTGATTTCCTTGACCCAATTAGGCTGGCCCGTTGTCTCGGATTGGTATGCTAGGGATGAGTGGATGTATCGGTCTGAGACTACTATGTATCCCTTGGAGAGGAGGGGGTTGATTACCTCGCTGACATGGTGGAGCCTGTCGGCTGCGAAGAGTAGCGCCTCGACCCTCGGCTCAACATCCCTCATGGAAGCCATCTCCCTAAGAATCTTGCCAATAGGCCCGTCGGTAGGCTCCCTAGTATAATGAGCTCTCAGCCCCCTATCATTCAACCATCTAACAAGCATCCTAGCCTGAGTAGTCTTCCCAGCCCCATCAATACCCTCCATAGCTATCAGGAAACCCCTCAACCCAAATCACATGAGAGGAATCTCTAATCGTTAATATAGCCACCTACACAATAGAGCTCGATGAACAGGCTCCACATACTTCTCGAGATAATCCATGGGAGGAGGAGCGTAAAATGGCTTGAGCCGGGCCCTATTCCCCTGGAGAAGATTAAGAAGGCCCTCGAGGCCGCCGTCTGGGCGCCCAACGCCCATAACCGTCAGCCGTGGAGGTTCATAGTCGTGGTTGATGAGGATGTTAGGAGGAGGCTGCTTTACGGGATGGCTGAGAAGTGGAGGGAGGACCTGAGACGTGATGGCCTCGATGAAGAGTTGATAGAGAATATTGTTGGGGGAGGGCTTAGGAGGAGCCTGAGGGCAAGCATCCTAATCATAGCCTGCATAACCATGCAAGATATGGACAGGTATCCAGACGAGAGGAGGCAGGGATACGAGCACATAATGGCCACGCAGTCCCTCGCAGCCGCAATCCAGAACATGCTCCTAACCCTCCATGCACTCGGCTTATCGGCCTGCTGGAGATGCAGCCCCCTCTTCGCCCAGGAGGTCGTCAGAGAGGTTCTCGGACTGCCTGAAGATGTGGAGCCTCAGGCCATGGTGGAGGTCGGGGTGGGAGGCGTGGCGAGGAACCCGTCGAGGAAGCCCCTAAGCGAGGTCGCATACCTGAACAGGTGGGGTAACCCCTTATGATAGTCCTACTCGCAGGAGGAGTAGGTGGAGCAAAGCTTGCCGAAGGCCTATACCATCTCCTCCCACCCGAGGAGCTAACCATAATTGTGAACGTGGGAGACGACGAGGAGTTCCACGGACTCCACGTCTCACCCGACATAGACATAGTGATTTACACGCTCGCAGGTATTGTTGATGAGTCGAGGGGCTGGGGCATCAAGGGAGACTCATTCAACTGTCTTGAGCAGCTCGGCGTCTATGGCCATGAGACATGGTTTAGGATTGGAGACAGGGATATGGCCACCCACATCCACCGCACTATGCTCCTCAGGTCTGGAAGAAAACTCCACGAAGCAGTAGACGACATAAGGAGGAAGCTGGGTGTCAGATGCCGCATCCTTCCAGCCACAGATGATAGGCTCAGAACCATGGTAGAGACCACCGAGGGAACCATGACCCTCCAAGAATACTTCGTCAAGCATGGGACGGGGCCTGAGGTCAAGGATGTCTGGTATGAGGGAGAGGGGGAGGCCGAGCCAGCCCCAGGCGTAATAGAGGCGATAGAGTCCTCACAAGCAGTCGTGATAGCCCCCAGCAACCCAATCCTAAGCATAAGACCCATCCTGGCGGTAAAGGGGATTGAGGAGACTCTTGAGAAGGGCGGCAAGCCAGCGGTAGCTGTGAGCCCGCTCATAGGTGGAAGGGCTGTCAAGGGGCCTGCAGACAGGATGATGAGGAGCATGGGTCTCCCGCCGAACCCCCATACCATCGCCAAGCTCTACCAGCCCTTCCTAACAGACCTAGTCATAGACGCCCAGGACAGAGAGTATGGAGACCGAATCGAGGCCACGGGAGTTAGGGTCCACATAACCGAAACACTCATGAAGAGTAGAGAGGATAAGGTAAGGCTCGCACACTACATATGCAGTAGCATTTTAGGCATGAAGTTATAGCAGGGATGATATTGGATGGATGCTGAAACGCATAGATTTTATACTGTTTTTGTTAAATTTTTCTCGATGGACCAGGTTCTCGAGAAGGAAAGGGTTGGAGAGGCTGCGAGGCTCTTCCACGCCCTTGGGAACAGGCTCAGGCTCAGAGTAATCCTCCTCCTCTCATCCACCGACCGCCCCCTCCACATCAAGGCGGTCTCCAAGATGCTCAAGGTCAGCTACCCAACCATCTACCGCCACATCACCATACTCAAGAAAGCAGGCATAATCAAAATCTACGAAGTTGGACGCTCAAGAGTCATAACCTTAACGAGACCCGAGGAGATAAGAAAGGTTATCGCATTAATTAATGAGCTGAAAATCGAGCAATAATTTTATGTTTTCATAAAATTTTCTCTCATCAATCCTTAAATTAAAGTCTCCTTTCTTGAGAGATAAGTTTGCGGAGGGGAAGATATGACTAACCGGGTTAGTGTATGGGTTGCCACCGTGGCCCTCCTGGCGGCTTTGGCCGTCGTCTTAGACCTCCTGAGAATCAAGGTGCATTACCCCCTGCTTCCCTTCCTTACCTTCAATCTCTCGGAGATACCTGTGGTGTTGGCCTTCCTGCTCCTCGGCTTTAAGGCAGGCATGGTGGTGGCCTTTGCACAGTGGTTCACCCTTAACCTTGGCATACCCTTCCAGCCAGGCGTCGGACCCCTAATGAAGCTCCTTGCAGTAACCTCGATGCTGGTGGGCCTCTACTTGGGTGGCGGGTTCTGGAGAAGGGGTGGGCCTCTAAAGGGTAGGCATGTGGCCTTGATGACGGCTTTGGGAGCTTTGGTGAGGGTCTCGGTTATGGCGCTGGCAACCTTCATGCTCTACTACATCATCTTCCCCGAGAGATACCTCTCCTTCGCAGGAAAGGTTCTCGGGAATGTCCTCGGGCTACAGGTCGAGTCAGCCCTCCTCCTAACCCTAATCATGGTCGCCCTAACCTCGCTCTTCAACCTCCTCCACACGCCACTCTCAGTGATACCTGCAGCAGCAATCTACAAGGCATACCTAAGGGCTACAGGGAGACAGCCTGCCTTAGAAGAACCTCAACGCCGGGCATAGGCTTACCTGCCAGGAACCGTATCAAGGCTCCGCCGCCCAAGCTTACATAGGAGAAGTCCTCGAACCTCATCCCAAGCATCTTTAGGGCCGTGGAGGAATCTCCTCCACCAATCAAGGTGAAGGCCCTGCTCACCCTCAAGGCCTCGTAAATTCTCTTCGAACCTTCCCTAAACTCGGGGAGCTCATAGACGCCTGCAGGACCTTTGACCACCACCGCCTCATTTTCTCCCAGCTCCTGCAAAAGTCTCCCATAGAGTTTCGCAGTCCTCCTACCTATGTCTAATATGATGCCTGGTGCGGGAAGGTTCTCCACGTCCACCTCTATCCGCTTTCCATCCACCTCGCAGGCCACATCGATAGGTGTTAAGACCCTATCCTCCAACATTTCTCCGAGGTTCTCAACCCTCTTGGTCAGCTTCATGAAGCCCTTCTCCCTAAGATACTTTAGGCTGGGTTCGCCGAGGTCGTGGCCACGTGATATTAAGAAGAGCTGGCCGAGTATCCCGGCGGTAAGGAGCCTTCTCAGTCTCCCGCCTCTCTCTAGAGCCTCTATTACCTCTATACAGTCCTTGGGCTTATTACCTCCCATGAAGAGGGTTATCATCCTATCCCTCTCAAGTATCTCGGACAACGCCTTAAGCTCCCTCTCCATAACCCTCCCAGCAACAGTTGGAAGAACCTCCGGAAAACCCACGATAGATGCATGGCTGCGATGAGCGACTGAGAATGCATCTAGGACGAATATGTCTGCTAGGGGTGCTAGGGAGGAGACGAGCCTACTCCTAGAGTGGGTCTCGGGGTCTGCCTCATAGGTCTCCTCCTCAAGAAACCTAACATTCTCCAAGAGGATAACCTCACCTTCACTCATACTCTCTATGGCTTCCCTCGCAGAATCTCCAATAATGTCAGGAACATACCTAGCCTCCCTGTTAAGATACTTGGAGAGAAGCTCCGCATGCTGTTTAAGTGGGAGGAAATCCTGCTCCCCCCTCCTGCCCTGATGCGCCAGCACCACAGCCTTTCCACCCCTGGCGGCAACCTCCTCAACAGTCTCCGCATGAGCCCTAAACCTCTCATTATCCTGTATCTTTCCCGTCTTGGGGTCGATAGGTGAGTTCAGGTCAACCCGTATGAGGGCTGTTTTTCCCTGGAGGTCTATGTCGTCGAGTGTAGGGAACCTCATGGAGTTCCCTCCTGGGCGATTCTTGAGACTATGTCCACTAGCCTGTTTGAGTATCCCCACTCATTGTCATACCATCCGAGAACTTTGACTAGGTCGTTCCTCTCACCTAGAACAGTTATGCTGGCGCCATCTATGATGCATGAGTGTGGGTTCCCGATGATGTCGGCAGATACTATGGGGTCCTCGGTGTATTCTAGGATTCCCTTCATCTCGCCCTCTGCAGCCTTCCTATATGCCTCCTTAACCTCCTCAACGCTTACTTCCCTCTCAAGTAGGGCGACCAAATCCGTTATCGAGCCATCCGCAACGGGAACCCTGAGGGCGATTCCATGCATCTTACCCTTAACCTCGGGAATAACTAGATGAAGGGCCTTAGCAGCACCTGTCGTTGTGGGGATTATCGAGAGGGTCGCCGCCCTAGCTCTCCTCAAATCCTTATGGAATAAATCGAGTAGTCTCTGGTCATTCGTGAATGCGTGAACCGTTGTCATGAACCCTTTCCTTAAGCCGAAGCTATCTAGGAGGACCTTCACCATGGGGGCCAGACAGTTGGTTGTGCATGAAGCAGCGGAGATGATGTCATGCTTCCTGAGGTCTAGGGCCTGGTCATTCACTCCCGGAACTATCGTTACGTCTGCGTCCTTGGAGGGTGCGGAGATTAAAACCTTCTTTACGGTGTCTCTGAGATGTTTTGATGCATCTGACCTAGCAGTAAATCTGCCTGTGGCCTCCACCACTAGGTCTATCTCCTCCTCGCCCCAGGGAATCTTGGAGGGGTCAGGCTCCCTAAACGCCCTAATCTCCCAACCATCCACACTCACATGACTCTCGGAGAACCTGACCTCACCCGACAGCCTACCATGAACAGAGTCATACTTCAGGAGAAAAGCAATAGACTTCGTGTCAAACAAGTCATTAAAAGCAGCAACCTGAAAACTCTTACCATAATCCGGGCTCCTCAAAGCAGCCCTTAGAAAAAGCCTTCCAATCCTACCCATCCCATTAATACCTACACGCAGCATCAATACGGAAATATGCTCACCAAACTTTAATTATTACGTTAAACGTGCAGAAAATTTCGGAGAAATTCATCATAGTTCAGGAAATCGTATGAAAATATATACGATTTCATACATGGAGATTTTCAAGTCTGGAAAATAGTGCATAATGGTTATATGTGCATATAGGAGATGTATTAACATGCATAAGCATAGGACGAGTATAGAGTTTCCAGCAGATTTATGGGATGCTTTGAAGTCTCATGTCCCGCCTAGGAAGAGGAGCGCCTTCATCATAGATGCTGTTAGGGAGAAGTTAATGAGGGAGTCTCTACGCGCCTTGATTCTCTGCGGTGGCCCTGGTATAGGTATGAGACCCCTCACAGTCAGCATACCGAAGCCCATGATGCCCGTCGGATACAAGCCCCTCCTTGAACACCTAATACTCAAGCTCAAGAAACAGGGGGTATATAGTTTCATCCTTGCGGTCGGCTACCTGGCCGAGCACCTAATCAGATATTTTGGGGATGGCTCGGGGTTAGGCGTCACTATTGATTACTCGATTGAGGAGAAGTCTATGGGGACTGGGGGGGCGGTTAAGCTGGCCGAGAAGAAGCTGAACAGTACCTTCCTCACGATAAATGGCGACATAATCTTCGATGACCTGAACATCTCCCGTCTCGTCCAGTATCATAGAGAGAAGAATGCTGTGGCCACGATGGTCTTGACGAGGGTCGAGGATGCGAGTAGGTTCGGCCTAGTCTCCATGGATGATGATGGAAGGGTTATAGCCTTCAGGGAGAAGCCTAGGCACCCAGCCCCAGGCCTCGTAAACGCAGGAATCTACGTCTTCGAGCCTAGCATATTCGAATACATACCCGTAGGAAAGCCAGCCTCTCTAGAGGAGGAGGTCTTTCCGGACCTGGCAGACGAGGGCAAGCTCTACGCCTATGTCCATAACGGCTATTGGGTCGATGTAGGTGAACCCGAGGACTATGAGAAGGTTGTAAGGGACTTCTTCAGCGGCGTCCTCCCATAAGTCGCTTAAAAATACGCAATAATGTGTTGAAACCCACGTTTTATGAATTGACTCAACAGTAAGTAGTCAAAGATGACGAGGCTAAGCCTTGCAATCGCCTCCTCAGCGGTCTTCGGAGCCCTGGCATCGGTTCTTGCCGCCCTGCCACTAAGCTTCCCCTTTCCGGTAATCCCATACCTTAAGTTCGACATAGCTGAGATACCCGTCTTCATAGCGTTCCTAGGGTTCGGGCCTATCCCGGGTCTCGTCTCGGCCATAACGTATTGGGGTATCCTGAACCTTGTCGGAGAGTTCGTCCCCGTGGGTCCTGCCATGAAGTTCCTCGCAGTAATCTCCACCTTGACGGGTATATGGGCTGGCCTAAAGCTCTCAAGAAGCTATAGGATTGGCATCCCCCTCTGCTTCACACTCGGCATAGCGGTCAGGGTTCTTGTCATGAGTCTTGCGAACTATGTTGTCCTTGTAATTCTGTTCCCGGAATTCTTGAAGTTTGCGGCTTATCTTGTCTCACATAGCCTTGGGATGCAGCTTGAGCCTGGATTATCAGCCCTCATGCTAGTCCTCATCTTCACATCAATATATAATGTCCTGCACGTATTCCTAAGCCTTATTCCATCTATATTCCTCCTAAACTTCATGATACGTGATGGATTATTCCTAAGCTTTGCAAGGCCATGGTTCTACGTGATGATTAAGCGGAGAAGTTAAGGCTGTTTCTCGGCCAGCTCCTCAGCCTTCCTTAACGCTTTTCTCCCAAGCTCCATAGGAATCCTGCCCTCCTCCATAGCGTTTTCAAGCCTCTCTGCATCAATAATCTCTGCACGAGAATCGGGATAAACAACCACATCCACCTCTAAATCAAAGTAATGTATGTGGTCCGGATATAGGGCCACGGGTGTGCAGATATTATAGTATGTTCCCTTAAGGTTTCCCGAGATATCGAAGTATCTGGTCTTGGTATACCATTCCATCAGTTTTGCTTCTGTTATTGCGTAGTCTCCGGGGGACTTGGGTATGTTGAGTCCATCGTAGGTTCCGCCCCCCATGATTCTTCTCTGAATCCTTACCTCGCCGCTGCCTCTCCATACTGTTTTCCCCGGTCTTAGCTTTAGCGTTATGCCGTCAGGCTTATCGTGTAGAATCTTAACTACTATACCTCTTCTAGGCGACATGCGGAGAACCATCTCCTCGAATAGTTTAGAGACGTCCTCTCCTGCTGCGATTCCCTGCTCCACTAAGTCTTCGGCGAAGCTCACAAGTGTTGAGAGGGCCTCGCCACCCGCCCTAGAGTAATGGTGCCATGGGACGGTGTATGTTATCTCGGATCTCACTTTATCGAGGATTTTCTTGGAATGAGATGGAAACCCTATCTTTAGCCTCGTTATGTCCCCCTCGCTTCTCTTGAGAATTAGGGCTTCTCCAACCTTCTCAAGAACGCAGCCAGCCGCTTCCTCCACGGCCTCCCTCAAGCCTCTAAACTCAACGTAGTGTCTGTTCCTAAGGTTCTCCTGTATGAGGACTTCAGCCTCTCCTTTATCCTCGGCCCCGAATCTCTCACGCTGAGATCTAGTCGGATTGGTGAGCTCGAATCCACTATCTAGGAGAATTTTGATGAGAGCTGTAGAATATATCCCCCTTACCGCGAACTTCATGTAAGCCCCCTTCACAGGGATGAATGCTAAGTTATGGTCTTAACGGGTTCAGGAAGCCTTCTAATCCTCTCCTTAACAGGCTTGGGCCAATCATCGAAGTTGAAGCCATGTCTGGCGAGGAATCCAGCCGCCCATCTCGTCAATCCATGGCCCACGCAGCCTGTCCATATCTCCCTGCCCTTCGCCTCCTTTATCCTAAAGTTCTTGACATAGAAGTCTTTGTGGACTGTTGCGGCTGTTATCTCCAGCCATTCGGCTTTCTCCCTTGGGCCACGGTAGGGCAGGTAGACCTCCACGTCTAGGGTTGGAATCCTGTTTATGTCTGAGATGTCTATCATGCGTTTTGAGGCCTCCTCGGGTGAGAGGAAGAAGGGAGCGCCTGCAACTATCCTCCACTCCATGTCAAGCTCTTTGTCGAGAAGCTCAACTGTTAGGTCGGTTACCTTGTTCCTTATCTTGACTGCATCTTGGGGTGAGGCGAGGAACACCATCTCCATCCTCCAGAACTCGTTGGTCCTTACTATGCCCTCGACCCCGCCTGCCTCGTTCCTCCAGGTCCAACCGCCGAGCAGGTCATATGCCTTGATGGGGAGGTCCTCAAGCCTAACTATCTCGCCGCTGAAGTATTGGTAGAAGGGTGGGCACTGGACGGCCTCCATCACATATCCGGGGTTCTCCAGCCTCTCCCTAAGCAGGTCCACTCTTAGTTCCCTCTTCAGAGCATATTCTCTCTTGAAGTCGTCGAGTGCGTGGGGGTCTCTTGGAGGGGCGCAGACATAGAATAGTCCCTCGGGTAGGTGCTCTACGTAGGTGGTTAGCTTCTTGAAGACCTCCATGGGCATGAGTCGGGGGAACATCCACTCCTCGAACCCCAGGGGCTTTGCAACCCTCTCTATAATCAGCTCGGATAAGGCTCTCAAGAGGGCGGTCATGGGCGGGCCGAATATCCACTGCCCTCTGCCAGGATACCTCTTAATCCAGCCGAGCTTCTCAGCCTCCGATGCAACTTCCTTGTCTAGCCTGAAGGGCTTCTCCCCACCTTGCTTCAGAACGGTTCCAAAGGGTGCGAGCTTACCCTCCAGCCTCTCCTCAGGTTTCTCCTCTATCCTCAGGAGTTTAACAGCCCTATCTATTACCCTGTTCTTGATGTCCCTGTCGCTTAGGTTTCTGAAGATTATGTGGAGTTGTCCATCCTCCTCGGCTACTTCTGCAATACCTCCTAGAAGCTTCTCCGCCTTCTCTCTACCTACATGGCCGCCTGCAACCCATACCTCCACCACCTCCGCAACAACATCCCTTACACCAACCCTCCTGGGACCCACCTTACTAGCCAGAATATTCTTAAACCTGAGCAGGGCATCATGCGCCCTGACGACTCGTCCCGAGAATATCTTGATCCTGAGCTTCCTCCCCTCACCTCCATACTCTGCTATCACGGCGGCTTCTCCAGGCTCGTTCCCGGCACCCCTCCTAAACGACTCGTTGGCCTCCTTGACGGCTTCACCCACCTCTCCCATAACTCTGCTAATATCCGCTGTAAGCTCTATGTATCCCTCGAGACGGAATCTAAGCTCCATGTGTCCCGTGAAACCTTGGAGAGCTCAGGCAATATATCTATTGCCTCACCCTGACCTTAGTATCGCCGAGAATACTCCTAACCTTCTCAACGAGCTCGTTGAACCTACCTCTGGGTAGATAGAAGAAGTAGTCTTCCCTTCTTCCACCCACCCTAACCAGCCTAACCTTCTTAGGGTCAATCTCTATTAACTCCACTAAGTCGTGGGGAATGTATTCTCTGAAGTTGACGCTCCATATACCCGTTCTCTTCCTGAGTTCTTGGAGAACTTCCAGAGCCTCTTCTAAGCTGAGTTCACCGCTTTGGAAGACCCTTAAAGCCCCCTCGCCCTGCCTCCTAAGCTCAAAAAGATGATTGTATAGTGTTGAGAGTATGGGTCCCCAGAAAAGGTGGGATAGACGGTCTCCCTCACTGAAGGTCTCATGCATCGCCTCCTGCCTCCACGGAGGAATATTATCCACATGGCTTGTCTCAACGATAGCTACTCCACTGCCGGTAAATAGTATAAAGTGGCGGATATAACCTCCACCTAGTGTTTTGATGGAGAAGGTCTTCTTCCATGCATCTAGTATTAGGAGGACCCTCTCATACCTCATCTTACTTCTTCTGACGTTTTCCTTTTCCGAGTTTCGCCGGCTCCAGATTAAAGACTATTGTCTTGAGGACTGTCATCTCATCTATCGAGTATCCTATTCCTTCTCTGCCTATTCCCGAGTCCTTCACACCGCCGAATGGGAAGAACCCTACGCCGTGCCTAGGCATGTCATTTATCGTTATCTCACCCACCTTCATCGCCTTAGCTATCCTCCACATATTGTAGAAATTATTCGTGAAGATGCAGGAGTCCAAGCCATATCTTGACCTCCTAGTTATCTCTATCGCCTCCTCAACGCTCTTGATACGCTTAATCACTACGACTGGGCCGAATATCTCCTCCCAGAGAATCTTGGCATCCTCCGGAACCTTGTCAAGTATCGTTGGGGCATAGTATGCTCCATCCATGTATCCGCCCATGAGAAGTTCAGCACCCTTATCTAGTGCATCTTTGACTAGTGAGTGAACTCTTTCAGCTGCACCAGAGTCTATCAGTGGACCCATCATGACGTCATGAATTCTCGGGTCCCCCCACTTCCATTGCTTAGCCCTCTCTAAGACGTTCTTCACAAACTCGTCGGCGACGGGCTCCATCACGAGAACTGAGCTTATGGCGTCGCATCTTTGGCCGCTGTTGGCGAATGAGCCATCCACACATTTGGTCGCAGCTAGTTTTAGGTCGGCATCATCCAACACTATTGCATATGCTTTTCCACCCAATTCTAAGTGCATATGCTTCATTCCACTAACCTTGTAAAGTTCCTTGCCTACCTCCGTGCTTCCCGTGAAGGACACAACTCCGACTGATGGATGGGAGGCTATCTCAGAGCCTATCCTACCCGGCCCCGTTATCACTTGGAAGACCCCCTCAGGAAGACCAGCTTCCTGTAGAACCTTTGCAAAGAGTAGCAGGGTTATCGGAGTATAGCTAGATGGCTTGGCTACAACCGCATTACCCGAGACGAGAGCAGGAATAATCTTCGCTGCCGGTATGTATAATGGATAGTTGAAGGGGCCTATGGCTGCAACTACTCCCACAGGCTCCCTGATTACTAGAGCTATCTTACCTGCCGTGTCATGGGACCAGTCTCCCGGGATGTATTCGCCGAAAATCTTCCTGGCTTCCTGCATAGTCATCCTCATACGTTCCATCGTGGCCTTGACCTCGCTCTCAGCATTATGCCTCGGCTTACCGCCATCTATAACCAATGCATCCACAAAGTAGTCGAAGTTCTCACGCATTATCTCTATGGCATCTAGGAGAATGCTTATCCTCTCGATGGCCGCTATGCTCCTTATCTTGGGCTGACTCTTCTCAGCGCTCTCCACAGCTCTAACCGCATCCTCCTTCGCGGCCCTTGAGACGTAAGCTATCACGCTCCCATCTATGGGTGAATGTGTCGGCTGGAACTCCTTACCCGAGCTATACTCCCATCTCCCATCGATGAAGAGTTTAAACCTCGGCACCCCATCCACAACCTCGTATATCTCATCGAAGATTCCGCCCAGCTTCAGCCTCACAGGCCCGAGACCTTCATCCCGGATAAGCTCAACCTTCTCTACCATTTGGGAGGGAGAAGCCATATGCATACATAAAAACTTTATATTGTATCTCCAAGCCCGAGCCCTTGAGCCAAGTATTTTAGGAGTAATACCCTGGAAGGCTGCCGCCTGCCCGTAGATGAATAATTAATATCGGGTGAATTCTCTTGGGTCCTGGAGGAGATGGTATGTCGTTTAGGATGCGTCTGCCAAGCGCCGACTACTTCTCGGACCTTGTGAAGGCTATTCACGCCATAGTGGATGAGGGAACCTTCCAGATTAACTCGGAATCTATGAGGCTTGTGGCGATGGACCCGGCCCATATCTCAATGGTGGATTTCGAGCTGAGCAACTCGGCTGCAGAGGAGTATGAGTGTAGTGGTGAGATGCAGATGACGGTTAGCATCTCCGAGCTTATGAAGTTCCTGAAGAGGGCCAGGAAGGGGGAGAGCCTCACCCTAACCTACAATGACGAGGCAAAAAAGCTCAGCATAACCCTAATAGACGCCACAGGCTCACGTGAAAGAACATTCACACTCAACACCCTCGAGACCGTTGAGACACGAACAGCAACCCCAAACCTAACATTCGATGCAAAAGCAAGAGTAAACACAGATGCCGTAAAGGATGCGGTTAAGGACAGCAGTCTTGTGAGCGATTATGTAAAGATAACCATAGCCCCTGAGGAGGTTATATTCCTTGCGAAGGGAGAGCTAGGAACGGTTCAAACCAAGCTAACCAAGATGGGTGCAACAGTATACGATATAGAGACCGACAAGGAGGTCTGGGCGCACTTCAGCATAAGCTACCTAGACAAGATAGTTCGACCTGCTTCGGAGCTCAGCGACGAGATGGTAATGGAGCTATCCACCAATAAACCCATAAGGCTTGGGTTCCCAATACCTTCAGGAAAGCTCGAATACCTGATTGCCCCGAGGATAGAGGGAGAGTAAAGTAGAATAACACCCTCCAAGACATTATCAACGGTTAGCGTAAGGTGGGATAAAGGACTCTATGCATAGAGAGTGTGAAAGGGTTTGAGGGCTCTCATAATAGGTGTAGGAGCAGTAGGATCAGTTATAGCAAGGCATCTAGCCAGAAGCGAGGAAGTCTCGGAACTAATAATAGCCGATAAAAGTATTGAGAGAGCGAGGCTGGTAGCCTCCGAGATAGGGAGAAAGAAGACAGCCCTAAGGAGAATCAACGCCGCTGACTCTAGGAGGGTGGCTAGCTTGGCCAGGAACGCCGACATACTGATTAACGCAACCCTCCCACGATACAACATACCACTCATGAAAGCGTGCCTAGAGTCAGGAACACATTATATAGACTTGGCCAGCGACGACACGGACGAGCAGCTAGAACTTCACGATAAATTCAAGGAGGCAGGATTGACGGCGGTAATCTGCATGGGAGAAGATCCTGGAATATCCAATATACTTGCCAGGTATGGAGCAGACCAACTATCTAGAACAACATCCATCAAGATTAGGGATTGTGAGTCGAGTATCATTAAGGGTATGCGGAGCCACCTAACACCACTATTCTCCAAGGAGGTATACTTCAGCGAGCTCTCCGAGTCAGCATATATCTACCAGAATGGGAGGATTAGACGTCTCCCACCTCTAAGCGGCTATGAGGAATACGAGTTCCCTCCGCCAATAGGCAGGCTCCCGGTCTATGCAGTATCCCATGAAGAGGTCTTCACCATACCCAGATACATAAAAGGTGTCAGATACGTGGACTTCAAGCTATTCATTCCCCCCGATGTGGTTCAGATACTTAAGGTCCTAAAGGTTCTAGGGCTCCTGAGCCGGAAGAAGGTCAAGGTGGATGGACAGGAAATCTCTCCGGCCAAGGTTCTTTACGCAGTTTTACCCGAACCCGAGGAACTCATAGGGAAGGTCTCAGGATATGCTGGAGTAGTCGTTGAGGTGGCGGGAAAACAGGGAAGAAAACCCATCAAGCAGATACTATAC
>CAZHEC010000003.1:0-21827 GCA_964531465.1 uncultured Nitrososphaeria archaeon
GGTGGAACCCTCGGGGTTTACTGCTCTGTGGTTTCTCCAGGTGAGGTAAAGCTGGGTGATGAAGTCGAGGTTCTCAGGCCATGAGAAATAGGGCTTATAAGGCTGGATAACTAAATAGTAGGGTTGAGGATTCTGGGAGCGGGGAGAGTGTCGAGGAGCCTTGGTGAGAATCGAGGTCAAGACAACCCTTGAGAGATTCAGGCAGTTCATAATACTCAACACCTGTCGCTCATTCATTCCACCCGGATACCTCAAGGACCCAAGCATATTCCCTGAACGAGAAGCAGAGGAGGGGAGAATATACGTGGAGGCTGCGTCAAAGCTTGACCTAGGCCAGATAAGGAATGTAAGGTTCGTGAAGGTCGCCGAGGTTCTGGGAGTTATCTACAAGTCAAAGAGCGGGAACACGGACCTAATCTGGAGGCAGGTCAGGGGGAACATAGGTAAGGTCTCAGGCGAGGCCTCTCCTAACTCAATCGTGAATCTAATCGAGGCGGGCGTAATCCCAAAATCCATGATAAGAAAGATGATTCAGGAGTTTTCATCAGGCGAGGAGGCAACCTAGCTACAACTCATCCCCCTTATCCAGCCTTCTCCTACACTGCCTGCACAGGGCATATGACTTATAGTCAGTGTCTCCTATCCAGTTACTAAACGCCATGACGCATTTACGGTTGCTGCAATGAGCTAGTCCGTGGAGATGCCCTACTTCATGGACCGCCTCTTTTCTCAATCTATCCATAAAGACCTTCTTGTTCGAAGGAAGCCCGTAAAATTCCTGCCTAAGCCTATGAGCGGAGATTATCGAGACCCCCTGCCAGGCGAGGCCGAACACGTAGTTTAGTCCTGCAGCGTATATATCGTCCTTAACTACTAGGAGGAGGTATTCGCCTGGTCTTCGGATACGTGAATACTCTTTCACTATCCTCCATGCATCATATTGTCCTCTATCCCTGTTAAGAAATTTCTCCGAGACTAGTTTCTCAACGAACTTTACCTCCACTTCCTCGCCATAAACCTCCCTAAGTGCCTCCTCCACACTCTCCAACGCTTCTCTGTCATCAAGCTCGCTTAGAATCCTTATCCTCATTCCCTAGGCCTCCTCCTAAGCCTTGAGCCGCATCTAGGGCAGCTTTCCCCAGGAGACCTGTCGTTGCCCGTCCATCCACATGAGGGACAGTAGGTAATCCATAGTATCTTCCTAGTTATCCCCCTGTGTAGAAGTGGCTCGACCTTCAGGCCTAAGATTGAGGCGAGGTTCTGGACCGAGTAATCGGATGTGGCTATAGACGTCTCCGGGTATTTCTCTGATAGTTGGAGGGCTAGGGCGATGACGTGGATATCCGTTCTCGATAGGTCCGACTCTCCAATCTCCTCCGCCTTCTCCCTAACTATCCTCACGTATTTATCTGAGGGTTCGACAACCCGTATCACGCCCATTTTCCTGAGGGCCGCCCCTCCATATCTAGCCTCCTCCAAGACGTCTCTGCATGTTATGAGTTCCTCTCCACCCTGCTCTGTGAATCCTAGGATTAAGGCTGCTGTATCAAGTATCCTCACCTTCTTATCTGAATCTCTTCCACACTCTTTTCGCAAAGCTTTCACGGCTCCCTGTGGCCAGGAACCTCACCCTGTTCTCAGACTTCCTTATCTCTAGTTTCAGGGCTTCCTCATCAAAGACCCTCCTTATGTAGCCGTCTATGAGGAGCTGGAAGCCTGTCTCTGATTCTGCATGTATCCTGATTGGCTCTCTCATGGATAGGATGAGGGCTCTAACCGCCTTGAGGGGGCATACAGGGACAAGTATCGTGGCTTCCACATCATCCTCCACCACAGGCCCCCCAGCCGAGTATGCATACGCAGTTGAGCCAAGGGGTGTTGAGACGATGACCCCGTCCGCCACGGTCTCCATAAGCTTAACATCATCCTTATAGACTCTTAGCTCGATAACCTTGCCGGGGATCTTCGCCGAGAGGTATCCCTCGTTCAAGGCGTCCCCGACTATATGGCCAGATACCGAGAACCTAAGCATCATGGCCTCCTTAAAGTCATACTCTCCCTTAACGAGGCTGTCCAACGCATGCTCCAACATCTCGGGTTCGACATACATAAGATAGCCTCCACGGCCATAGTTTACCGCTAGGATGGGCGTCCTGAGGTCTGGGAGGGCGCCAAGTGTTCTAAGTAGGGTTCCGTCGCCTCCTAGAACCACAACTGCCTCCAGGCCGCTGGGCAGCTTATTCCCAAGAACCCACCTCGAGTCATGTAAGACGACCCTGAATCCTCTATCCTCAAGAAATCTTCTAACCTTCTCCGATGCCTCCACCGCAAGCGGCTTCCTCTCAGAGTAAATTACTGCGAAGAGAGACCGCATTCTCCGACGGCACCTAGCCCCCCTCACTTAAAAACCTAAAAACCAGGGAGCGAAACCACAAATAGGCAGTTTTCCTCATTTAATCTAAGGGTTGAAGCTCGCCTCACTCTACAGCGGTGGAAAGGACTCTACCTACGCAGTATATCTAGCTGAGCGGATGGGTCACACGGTAACCCATCTATTGACGATTATACCGTCAAGTGAGGACTCCCTCTTCTTCCATTATCCTAATGCTTGGATAACTGCCCTCCAGGCCGAGGCTATGGGTAAGGAGCATCTGGCGGCCGAGTCTTCCACAGGGAGGGAGGCTGAGCTCGAGGCTCTCGGGAAGCTGCTTGACACGGTTGTGGGCAAGGTTGATGGAGTGGTGGTTGGAGCCCTTGCTAGCAGGTTCCAATATGAGGCCTTTAACAAACTGTGTAGGGAGAGGGGCCTAGACGTCTTCGCACCTCTATGGGGAAAGAATCCCCTCAAACTTCTCAGGGAGGTTATAGCCGAAGGATTCGAGATAATGATTACAGGCGTGGCTGCTGCTGGGCTAGGTGAGGAACTGCTGGGTAAGAGAATAACGCCTGAGGTAATCCAGCTTATTGAGGGTGTGAGTAAACGTATGGGCGTTCATCCAGGAGGAGAAGGCGGAGAATTCGAGACATTGGTAATAGATGCACCCCTCTTCAGGAAGAGAATAGAGATTCTAAGCTTAGAGAAGGTGTGGAAGGGTGATAGGGGAGTTCTCTATATAAGGAAGGCTAGGCTAAGGGAGCGTTAGCCCTCCCTTACATGGACTATCATACTCCTACCCATAATCTTCCAATACTCGACCTTTACCCCCGGCTCAAGCCTTTCACGTAGCTTTTCATCTTCAGGAAGCGGAACCTCCATAATCTCAAAGGTCTCGTTATCCATTAAGCTTACCGTGTCTCCTATGGAGACCACTTGGCCGGTCCTCTTCTCAATTATTGGAACCTCAACCCTTGTGTCAGCTGGCCCAACCATAGTCCTCTTAACCCCGTCAAATATCCCTATAGCCACAAGCCTAACCTTAGCAGCCCCATGCTTCCCAGGCTTACTCTTCTCCAACTCCACAATCCTACACGGTTCGCCATCAATCACTATATTGTGTCCAACTTTTAGGGAACCAAGCTCCGCAGGCCTGCTCATAGCAAGTAAACCTCCGACTCCTTAATTATAAGTATTGAATAACCGTCTACTCCTCCATGGCTTCCTTCTCTTTTAGCTCGCTTAAGGCCACGGCTCTATGATAAAGAATTCTGGCACGTGAGGCTATCTGGCTGGCCCTGCTATGTAGATTTCTGGGGAGCCTGTCCAAGTCCAACCCCTCTATCCTGAGCAATATCTCGTCCAGAACGTTTATGATGAAGTCTATACGTGCCTCCTTTCTTAGACTCAATTCACAGAACTCTAAGTCTTTTGCAAGCTCTTCTAGAAGCTTCTCCTCGTTTTTCCCCAAACCGTCAGTCCCCCAAGTTATTGTTAAATTATTTAAGCCTGAATAAAAGGCTTAATGCTCAACCGATATCTCCGCCATACATTTTATGGCTTCTTCCTGCTCCTTTTCTGATATGTTGGGGAATGATATTCGTATCATGGCTAAGTCTGCTCCAAGGGCTTTCATCTGCTCTTCTAGTTTGTCGGCAAAATCTTCGGGCTTCCCTATGATGAATCGCTCCCTTATCATGTCCTTAATCTCCTCGAATCTTGTTGTCCTTGGGTCTATGGGGTTTCCATCATCATCTAGAAGGTGGCCCCACTCATAGTAGTCGGTCCTATAGCTTGAGAGTATGGCCTCCTCAGCCCTTCTCAAAGCCTCCTCACTCTTAGACGCGAACCCATCCCTCCTAAGTATTATCCTGCCTTCTCCGGCCCTCGTCTCCCAATAGGTCTCCGCAAGCTCTCTAAGCTTTCTGATTGGGGTGATAGGGTCGGTGAGCCATGCGTCTCCTAGCCTAGCGGCCCTCATTACTCCCTGCCTAACCTTGCTTGCAACCCAGATAGGCGGCCTAGGTCTCTGTATGGGCGGAGGTGTTATCTTGACATTTCCAATCCTTCCCCACTCAGCCTCAATAGCCGTCTTCTCACCTCTTAGTAGCTTATCGAGAGCTTCTAGCTGGGCCTCCATTCTCCGAGCCTTCCCCCTGTAAGGAGCGTTGAATGCCTCGAACTCCTCTCTCCTATAACCCATGCCGACTCCCACTACAGCCCTGCCCGAAGAGAGGTTATCTAAGACGGCGGCCTCCTCCGCAACTCTGACAGGGCCGTGAAGGAGAAGCAGCCTAACACCTGTAGAGAGAAGAATCCTTCTCGTTATTGATGCTGCAGCGGCCAAGGGAAGCGGAGGCACGGGACACCACCCAGTATCGGTGAAGTGATGCTCGCTAACGCTTACGGCGTAAAGCCCCAGCTTATCCGCTAAAGCAATCTGCCTCAGGCCACTCTCATACACCTTACGCCAATCACCCGTCTTGGAGTAAAAGCTGTAATGAAGACCGATAAGCACAGCTACTTTACTGAATGCAGGAAGGTAAAAACATTTAATTAGTCAAGGGGGATTGTTCTCTGCAAGGTGTTTGGTATGTCTCGGAAAGGTGCCGCAACCTCCCTTGTCGTGGGAATTGTGGTGGCCTTTATCATCGGGCTAGGCGTCGGCTACGCCCTCTTCACTACCACGGCCGCACCTCAGACAGTGACTATAACATCCACGGTTACCAAGGTTGAGACGGAGGTTAAGACCGAGACCAAGCCTGCGGAGACTGTCCACCTAATCTTTGGCCTTGACTGGGCGATATTCGGAAGACATGCAGCATATTTCGTAGCAGTTGACAAGGGATTCTTGGCGGAGGAGGGTCTAGTAGTGGAGATAGTTCGAGGATATGGCTCAGCGGATACGATCTCTAGGGTGGCCTCAGGAGCCGTGGACATAGGTTTCGCAGACTTCGGCTCCCTGATAAGGGCAAAGGCCGAGAATCCAGACCTAGATGTAAAGATGGTGGCAGTAATCTACGGCAAGGCACCCTACACAATATTCACCCTGAAGAGCCATGGAATCGCCTCGCCCAAAGACCTTGAGGGTAAGACGATAGGAGGCCCGCCAGGAGACGCAAACAGGGTCATGTTCCCAGCCTTCGCCAAGCTTGCTGGAATCGCCCCAGACAAGGTTAACTGGGTTAACATAGAGGCAACGGCCAAGACACCTATGCTGCTGAGCCATCAGGTAGACGCCATCCCCGAATACTTCATGCATAAGGCTGTGCTTGAGAGGGAGGCGGCCAAGATGAATGACGAGGTCGTCTACTTCCTCTACGCAGACTATGGGCTAAACATATACTCTAACGGAATCATCGTGAAGGAGAGCCTGATAAAGGAGAAGCCCGACGTGGTTAAAAGATTCCTAAAAGCCCTCGTGAAAGCATTTGAATGGACATTCGAGCACCCAGACGAGGCGGTTGATATACTATTGAAGAGACAGCCTAAGCTTGACAGGGAGATTGCAAGGGCCGAGATAGATATAGTGAAGGAGCTTGTCATGACGCCTGAGGCCCAAGAGAAGGGCATAGGATTCATGACCGAAGAGAAAGTCATGGAGAGTATAAGGATAGTCTTCGAGGCATTCGACCTAGGAGAACCCACAGTAAAGCCCGAAGATGTCTACACGATGGAGTTCCTCCCAACCAAGGGTTAGGGGAGAACCTACACCTATTCTTTTCTACAGGAAGACTTAACTGGGCATATGTCGGGGAATATGGATGGAGGTGGAGGTTGAGGAGGCCGCTAGGAGAATAGCCTCGGCGGACCAATACCTCTATCTTGGAAGAGGCACCGCCAGGCTCGATGCAGCCGAGATGGTCTTCGGCAGACCAATATACACGTCGGACCTACTGCCGGAGAACATCGTGTACGTTAAGGTGGTTAGGGCCCCTCATCCTCACGCACTAATCAAGCGTATAGATGTCTCGGCTGCCGCTGGGATGAGGGGAGTCCTCGCAGTCCTAACTCATAGGGATATTCCTGGAAAGAATCTATCATCTACGATTCTATCAGATAGGCCTCTCCTAGCCCATGATAAGACCCGATGCATAGCCGACGCCCTAGCACTCGTTGTCGCAGAGACGCCCCTAGACGCGGATGAAGCCGCCGAGCATGTAAGGATAGAGTATGAGGAGCTTCCCGTCGTGTCGGACCCCCTGGAGGCGCTCAAGCCAGGCTCACCCAAGATACATGAGGAGGGCAACCTTGCAGCCCACTACAAGGTTCGGAAGGGCGATGTAGAGAAGGGGTTCCAGGAATCAGACGTAATAGTCGAGGACACATATCACACACCCTTCCAGGAACCTGCCCCACTTGAACCTGAAGCAGCATTCGCATACCCCGACAGCGATGGGGGAATAACCATCGTTGGAAGCATCCAGAACCCCTTCTACGTGAGGGCCGGCGTAGCAAGGATACTCGGCCTCCCACAGGAGAAGGTGAGGATAATAGTGCCTGCCATGGGTGGAAGCTTTGGCGGAAAATCTGATGAAGCACCCTGGGATGTGAGCGCCTTTGCGGCCCTCGCCTCCATGAGGACCGGGAGGCCTGCCGCATGCATATATGCGAGGGATGAGTCGATAATAGCCCACTCGAAGAGGCACTCCTTCACAATACATCACAGGCTTGGAGCCACGGGAGACGGACTCCTTAAGGCCGCAGAAGTCGAGATATACGCCGACACAGGAGCATACGCCTCGGTTGGGCCACATGTTCTCCTGAGGGCAGTCGTCCACGCAGCCGGCCCATATATCATACCTCACGTCAAGGTAGACGGATACTTGGTCTACACAAATAACACGATGGCAGGCTCGATGAGAGGGTTTGGGAACCCCCAGGTCCACTTTGCAGCGGAGTCGCAGATAGATAGGCTGGCTAGGAGGCTGGGGATGGACCCCCTCGAGCTGAGGCTCAGGAACATTCTCAGAGACGGCTCCATAACACCTACAGGTCAGAGGCTTGTGGAGAAGGTCAGCCTGGAGGAATGCCTCAGGGTGGTTGCCTCTAGGCTTGGATGGAGTGAGAGGAGGAAGAGGGAGGGAGTCATAAAGAGGGGGCTGGGAATAGCGGCAGTATTCCATGGAAACAGCATGGGCCCTGAGGGATTGGACCGCTCAGAGGCTGAGGTCGAGATAGATGTGGATGGGACTGTGAGGGTTAGGACCGGCTTGACCGAGTATGGGACCGGTGCATCAACGTCTCTGGCCCAGATAGCATCGGAGGCTCTCGGCATCCCATTGGAGAAGGTGGTGGTAGAGCGGGTTGATACCTCACGCTCTCCAGACTCGGGTGGAACATTCGCATCAAGGACTGTGGCCATGGGCGGAGGAGCCATAAAGATTGCTGCGGAGAGGCTGAGAAAGAAGATTGAAGTCATGATGAGGGAGATGGGGTTCAAGGGCGAGATAACAGATTTCATAGCCTCAAAGCTTAAGGAGCCGGTCTCGGAGAGGGCGGAGTTTACCCTCCCCTTAACAGACTTTGACCCCGAGAAAGGCCATGGAACACCCTACCTACAATACACCTGGGGAGCCGTGGGAGTAGAGGTGGAGGTGGACTCCGAGACAGGCGAGGTAACCGTAAGCAGGGTTGTGGCGGCCTTCGACGTGGGGAGGGCGCTTAGACCAAGCCTGATAAAGGGTCAGATAGAAGGTGGGATAGCCCAGGGACTCGGCCTCGCATTGATGGAGGAGCTTATCCATAAAGACGGATGGGTCAAGAACCCCAACCTAGCAGACTACTATATCCCCACATTCGTGGATGTCCCCGAGATAGAGTCAATAATATTGGAGAACCCTGGAGTGCTGAACCCTCTGGGGACGAGAACCATAGGAGAGCCGCCCATCTGCGGGCCTGCACCTGCGGTAGCCAATGCTGTGGAGGATGCGGTTGGAGTGAGGATTACGAGTCTCCCCATAACTGCTGAGAAGGTTCTCCTAAGACTTCTGGGAAAAGTAAAGGGTTAAAGGGTTCCATTCTTCTCGTTGGAGGTGTGAGGGTTCCTTGGCCTTCATAGAGGTTGAAGACCTCTCAATAGTCTATAGATCTAGGAAGGGCGAAGAAATTCTGGCCCTTGACGGCGTGAATTTAGAGATAAGTGAGGGAGAGTTCGTGGCCATAGTAGGGCCTAGTGGATGCGGCAAGAGCACCCTCCTCAAGGCAATCTCGGGTCTGCTGAAGCCTCGTAAAGGCTTGGTAAGAATTGGGGGGAGGGTTGTCGAGGGGCCTTATGACGGAATAGGGTTTGTCTTCCAGACACCCACACTCTTACCCTGGAGAACAGTCCTCGGAAACATTCTCTTCCCGATAGAGATGAAGGGCTTGAGGAAGAACGACTACGTGGAGAAGGCTCTAAAGCTTATAGAGATGGTGGGGCTTAAAGGATTCGAGAAGAAGTATCCTGGAGAGCTGAGCGGGGGGATGAGGCAGAGAGCATCCCTTATACAAGCCCTAATCCACGACCCACGCATCCTCCTACTAGACGAACCCTTCGGAGCCCTAGACGCATTAACCAGGGAGGAGCTGAACATGGAACTCCAGAGAATATGGATGAGGGAGAAGAAGACTTCCATACTTGTAACCCACAGTATATCCGAGGCAGTCTTCCAGGCGGACAGGGTATACGTTATGAGTCCGAGGCCGGGTAGGATAATCCACGTGGAGGATGTAGAGCTTCCCAGGCCGAGGAGCTTCGAGGACTCCTCCAGCCCCGAGTTTCTCAAACACGTGAACAATATTAGGAGGTTCATCTTTGCTCAGGGCGAGAAGGCATGAGTATGAGTAAAAGTGAGAAGATTCTAAACATTTACGTATATCCGACACTAACGATGGTCTCCATACTAATCCTGTGGGAGGTTCTAACGGCATTATTCAAGGTCCCAGAGTTTATTCTACCGCCTCCCAGCAGTATAATAGAGGAGGCTGCCTCAGCAATAGACCTATACCTCGACCATACATACTTCACCCTCTATGAGGTTGGAATAGGGTTCGGCCTCTCACTGGCCTTCGGCATACCGACGGCCATAGCGATAGTTTATTCACGCTTCCTCCAGAACACCCTCTACCCAATACTAGTTGTCCTCCAGTCAGTTCCTAAAGTTGCCTTAGCCCCCCTAATAATGATGTGGTTCTTCAGGATTCACCAAGTTCTCCCGGTCATCATAATAACCTTCCTAATCTCCTTCTTCCCCATAGTTGTGGATACCTCCACAGGCCTGATGACTATAAGTAGAGAGTTAATGGACTTGGCTAGAAGCCTGAGGGCGCCCCAGTCCAGGATATTCTTTAAACTTAGGCTGCCCAACTCTCTTCCCCACTTCTTCGCAGGAGTCAAGGTTGCTATTACCTTGGCTGTTGTGGGCGCGGTTGTGGGCGAGTTCGTTGGAGGAAACAAGGGATTAGGATACCTCATACTCTTTGCAAGCAGCCAGCTCCTAACGAAGAGTGTCTTCGTCTCCCTCGCCCTTCTCTCAGCAATGGGGATAGCCCTCTTCGCCCTAGTAGTCTTAATAGAACGTATCACGATACCCTGGGCCTACTATCAGGAGGAGTGAAACTTTACCTAGTTCTAAGTATTCTTGCAGCCTCCAGAACAGCCTCAACAATCCTATTGTATCCTGTGCATCTGCATAGATGGCCCGCCAACATCCATCTAACCTCCTCCCTGCTAGGGTTGGGGTTCCTATCTAGGAGGGATTTCGCAGCCATTATTATCCCAGGGATACAGTATCCGCACTGGGTTGCAGCGAGTTCTGCGAAGGTTATCTGTAGGGGATGCGGGTTCCCCGGCCGACCTATCCCCTCAAGGGTCATTATCTCCCTCCCGTTGGCTTGGACCGTGAGGATTATACATGAATTAACAGGCTCACCGTCCATTAGGATTGTGCAGGTTCCGCAGTCGCCTGTGCTGCATCCCTCCTTGATGCTCTTGAGACCCAAGCGGTTTCTGAGAGTGTCTATAAGCCTCTCACCGCCTCCAACCTCGACCTCATGTTCCACGCCATTAACCCTCAGCTTTACCCTAAGCTTCGGCAAGCCTCTCCACCTCACCACGTATTCTGTCTCCTAAATGCCTTAATGATCTACGCAAGAGTATCTTCGCAATCTCGGTTCTATATAGATAGGATGCACGATAATCGGAGGTAAGCTTGAGTTCGGATTCCAAGACCTTCTCAGCCCTTCTTACCACCTCTTCATCAATCTTCTTACCCTTTAAGAATTCTTCAGTCCTGCCAGCCCTTTCAGGTATCTTCCCTCTAACCCTATTCAAGGCAACTCTTACCACCTCGATCTTTCCTTCAGGGCTTAGTTTAAGATAGGATGCCAGGGAGACTAGGGCTATTATGTGGGTTCGACGCCTCCCAACCTTCTGGAAATAACTCCACTCGCCCTCATCCAGCCTCTTGAACGATACCTCGGCTATTACCTCGTTACTTCTTTTAGAGGTCTTCCTCTTGGCTACTACCAGATCATCAACCCTGAGAATCCTCTCCCCATCGAGGCTCACCAACTTCACATGAGCGTCAAGGGCCAGGAATATGGGTATTAAATCCTCGGAGGAGGCGGCTGCACCAAGATTTCCGCCCACGGTGGCCCTATTCCTAATCTCCCATGTGCCGAACATCCTTGAGAGAACATGGAATGCCTCGTATCTCGGGTGGCTGAGCAGTGGAGACGTCGCCAAGTCGCTTATAGTCGTTAGCGCACCTATCCTTATGATGCCATCCTCCTCCCTAATGTATCTAAGCTCCCTAATTCCCGAGATGTCCACAAGCTTCCTAGGTCTAAGCTCACCCTCCCTAATCCTCGGGAGCAGGTCGGTCCCGTTAGCTATTATTGTCGCATCCCTTCCCTCATTATGAAGATACTCAAGTAAGTCTCCTAAACTTGAGGGAGAATATACATCGAAGTCAGGGAGCTCCCTCATCAAAATCAATTCACAACATCTGAGGAAATAAAGATATTCTCTTCAGGATATCTTCGATAATTCTCTGATTATCTCGTCATAGTCCGGCTCCTTGGTTGGGTCGTCGCTAACCCATTTGTATCTTATTACCCCATCCCTATCAAGTATGAAGACTGCCCTCTTGGCCGCGGTGTATCCCTTAAGTCCTATGAAGTCTTCGTGATATACTCCATACTTCCTGATAACCTCCCTGTTATAGTCCGAGAGTAGGGTAAAGTTGAGGTTATTAGCCTCGGCGAAGGCCTTCTGCGTGAATGGATCGTTCACGCTTATCCCTAGAACAACTGCGTCAAGCTCATTAAACCTGCTCATGGAGTCCCTCAGGCTACACATCTCCTTAGTGCAGACCGAGGTAAAGGCGCCTGGATAGAATGCTAGGACAACCTTCTTCCCCCGAAACTCGCTTAGAGACCTGGGCTTAAGGTCCTGGTCAGGCAACGTGAAGTCGGGAGCCCTCTCCCCAACCTCTGGCAACTATATCCACCTCAGGTCCCCCCCAAAAGACTCCAAAATATATCTATTCATTATCATTCCACGTGCTTGTATAGGTATTACCTGTGTTGAAGGTTTATACCGACCCCCGGCTTAAGGTTGCTTGGAATCTTTGCTGGAGTGGGCTTCATGGATAGGCGGTTAAGGGAGAACCCGTTATGGAGTGTGCTGGTTGAGGTTGCCAAGAGCCTCCCTCTCTACCCCCAGCACAAAGCATACGTTAGGGACAAGATACTTCCAAGAGAGCCTGAAATAACCCCTGAAGAGCTAAGCAAGCGTCTTGGGATACCCCTAGGTGAGGCCCTTGTAATCTTGAGCGAGCTTAGGCTAAACTGGAGCGATGTAGAGGAAGAGCTCAGAAACTCCCTACCCAAACCCAGATATAAGAAGGCAGCGCTAGGAGGAACCTTCAATGAAGTCCATAGAGGTCATCTTGCATTAATCCTGACAGGGCTAAAGACAGGTGAGAAACTAGTAATAGGAGTTACAACCGATGAGCTAGCTAGACGGATGGGTAAGAAGCATGCTGTTAAGGCGTTCAGGGAGCGGGTTAAGAATCTTGAGGAGACCTTGAAAAAATATGGATGGAGAGACAGATGCGAGATAGTAGCTCTAGAAGACCCATATGGGCCGGCCGCAACAGACCCGGAACTAGAGGCCCTAGTGGCAAGCCCCTTCACTTATGGTAGAGCCCTCGAAGTAAACAAGATACGTAGGAGCAGGGGGCTGCGGGAACTGGTTATAGTTCTAGCACCCATAGTTCTGGCGGAGGACGGCGGGGTTATATCCAGCACTAGGATAGCATGTGGGGAGATAACGCCTGAGGGCAGGGTAAAGGTCAGGCAACACCCATAGCGACCAGGATTACCATAACCAAGACGCCTGCTATCACAGTTATCGGGGAGGAAACCTGATAAAGACGCCTAAACCCGAACATAACGTACAGGATGGTGAGCGCCCAAGCTATTGGAGAGAGTGTAGAGAGAATATTCTCCGCAAGACCCGGATCCGCCGCCCCAAATCTTATCAATCCACGTGAAATAACGTCTTTATACTCTACTCTACTCCAATTCCCCTCAACAAGGTCAAGCCTATCCAATGACTCCCCAGTTCCTAAAGTAACGCCTGTCATGTTGATTATCGTGGAGGTTTTCTCAAGGGTTCTGGCAACTTCCTCCTCCGACCTCATAAAAGACCAGGACGGCTTCGAAAGATTCTCACTATACGCTCTATAGACACTCACATACTCCGCATTTATCGTCCCTCTTAGGGTTATGCTCCCATTCATGGTTACTCCAGTTATTTCTGCGTCGTGGAAGGTGGCGTCGGTAAGAGTTGCATCCACAACTATGAAAGGTATCCTATGGGCGTGGGACATGATTGGTAATGTCGCAAGTGAGATTATTGTGAAGACTAGGAATGCGTGAAAGACAAGTGTTAGGAGTGCTTTCCCTTTCCCCTCCCTACCCGCAAAGAAGACTATAAGCCTGAATCCAACGTAAATTATCATGAATGCTAGGCCCATGTAGAGGAGCCTCGACAATACTATCTCTCCGGGTGATGGAAGAGGTGGACGGGCTGACTCGAAGCCTTCTAAGGCGAACCTCATATCAACCTTCGTGTAAACCATGTAGAAGGCTGTAAGTATGGCTGAGAACACTCCTACAATGAAGATAGCAATCCCCCTAAACATTCTAGGCTTAATACCTTTCTCATCTCTAAGCCTCTCGCCTAACCTTCCCGGAAATAACGCCTCCTCCAGCACCTTCCACAAGATATGGACCTACCCCCTCTTATCTTTGTCGCATATAGGCTACCAGGTAGGCGGCAAACCCCAAGGCCAAAGACAGCCCCAGATTTACGATAAACATTTGGGGGCTCCATGCCTTGCCTACCCCTCCCTCAGCTATAATCTCGGTCTCTGTCTCGGCTTTAACTACCTGGGGCTTAGCCTCTCTTTGAGCTTGCTGCTTAACAGCCGGAGGTATCTGGCTAACAGCCGAGTAAAGGATAAGCGCCAGGAACACTGCCGCCAGAGCCCTTAGGACAAGTCCGTGCATCTCCCTCAAGTATAAGCCCTCACATAAGATATTTCTATACTTTCGAACATCAGTCAATGCCCCTCCTCCATATGTTGAGCGTCTCATACCAGAGTATAGTTGACGCTGTTATGGAGAATGCTCCTGCATAGGGATCTGGTGAAGATATGTGTTGCAGGAAATACAGGATTGTGAGGGTGCTCATGAAGACTGCGTAAAAGAAGAGCCTGGGTATCAGTTTTCCCCTCAGCATGACAAACATCCTAAGTATGTCAACATCAACTTTCTCAGATGCAATGTATCTCCCTGAGTGGTCCCTTGAGACCACCCCCATCTCCCTAAGTTTTTCAAGATGGTAATGAGCTATGCTAGGGCTTGAGAACCCGAGGGCCCTCTGAAGCTCCCTCACTCCCACAGCCTCCCTCCTACCCAGCAGGTAAAGATAGACCCTAAGCGTTTTACCCCTTAACCCGGATAAATCCCTGCCCATCCGTGGAGTGAATGACCAGAGAACTAAATAAATGAATCCACGGTGAGTGAAGATTAATTAGGTTGGGTCTAAAGGGATGCAGACTGGTATGCTGAGTTTCACGCAGCTTTTAGGAATAATCGCCGTATCACTGTCGATAATACTCTCGGCGCTCTATGTCCTCTGGTTCTTCGGCTATCTCCCCATAGACCCCGAGCTAGCAGTTAAGATCCCTGTCCTCATAATAGTTCTAGGATTCTTCACGGTGGTGGGTTGGCTAGGATACGTGATGATTACTGTTCCAGTTAGGCGGGGGCGCCGATAAAGAGGAGGAAGTCTATGAACCATTGAGGTTTAACTGGAAACCATAGGGTGAACCAGATTATCTGTGCGGTGAGTAGAAGGAGTAGGATGGCTTCCGAGAAGCTTTCGCCTTCAAGTATTCTGGGCAGCCCTATCGCTATTGCTGGTAGTGTTGTGTAGAAGTAGAATGGGTAGACCCATCTCCCAAGTATGTGGGCTATAGGGAAGTAGACTATGTAAGTGAATATGAACCATGAAAGGATGAACATCTCGACCTTTGGGAACCTACTTCTACCCAGCTCCACATAAACCATATACGCGGATAATGCTGCTACAAGCCATGTCATCCACCATAAAGGTGTCTGCATGCCATAATAGGCAACGGGATGATACTCTTTGCCATCCACTGTTACCGTTACCACAAAGTATGGTGTTCGTGGATAAGGGAATAGGGGGTTCGTCCAGCTGAGAGGAAGATATACCTCGTCCCCCTCCTTATACTTAAGGGAGGAATGATAATTCAATATATAATCTAGGTGTTCGAAAGGTGTATTAAATGCGTTTAGACTGAAGTCATACACTCCGAGGCTAATTATCAGAATAGCGAAGCTGATGAATCCGATCTTCTCGAATATACTCAGCCACTTCTTTAAGGCATCCTTTAGACTGTTTCTCCAGTATATTTCATAGAAGAATCTATATGCTAGGAGCGATATGAGGACAAAAACTGTGGATGTCTTGCTAGAGAGTGCGAGCCCCATCGCTAATCCTGATAGGAGAATTCTATTCTCTAGGAATAAGTATGATGCTAATAGGCTGAAGAGCATGGCGGGTGCATCCAGCATGGCTATGGAGCTTAGATTGAAGGCTGATATATCGAATGCCAGGAATGCTGCAGCTATTAGGCTTGTCTTCCAGCTTCGTGTTAGGGAGTAGGCCATCCTGCCCATGAAGTATACTGATATGGCTCCGCAGAGGGTTATGAGGAGACGCCAGCCCCATGGATTATCTCCTAGCAAAAGTATCCCAACGAGGATTAGGGCTTTGGAGAGGGGTGGATGCTCATTATT
The DNA here is from genome assembly GCA_964531465.1 of uncultured Nitrososphaeria archaeon. Classification (GTDB taxonomy): domain Archaea; phylum Thermoproteota; class Nitrososphaeria_A; order Caldarchaeales; family Wolframiiraptoraceae; genus Benthortus. The sequence continues at coordinate 15,758 of CAZHEC010000003.1, forward strand.
CACCGCCTCACCTCTCAACATCTTACGAACAGCTGGAACATAGTGCGCCTCATCAAAGATTAATCCGCAGTCAGATTTTATTGGAGGCTCTACGCATTCCTCAGGCGGGAGCTTAGGCCATGGATTGGGAAGTATGTATAGCTTGAGGCCTAGTATTAGGGCTGTGAGCAGTATGAGTAGGATATGGGGGTTGCGGATTATCCCAGCACCCTTCTTAAGCTCTTGCCTGAGAAGCATCTCCACGATACACCTCCACCAAGAGGTAGAATAGGGCCGAGGCCCTTAGGACGGCTAAATACTGTGGGAGGGAGCCCCACTTAGTCGGCTCAGGGTCGAGAAACCATGTAAGGATTATTCCCACGTTGGCGACCTCCATCACGTAAAATGCCGGGGAGATCCTGCCCAGAACGGCGAGAAATGGAAGCAGCCATATAACCATCTGGGGTGTGAAGACGTATGCGGAGAGAAGGAGGACTGCAAATGCCATGAAAAGCCTCCTAAACATATCTTCCTCATCCATTAGATACACCTTTAGTAATCCGTAGCCTGCCAGGAAGAGGCTGAAGAGCCTCGCGGTATCCCACGAACCCTCAGAAGGAAACAACACGATGAACCATGCATTCTCCAACCCCCACCTAACATGATACAGATATGTCTCAGAAAAAATCGCGGGATTTATCAGGTATAATATTAGGTTGACTGATGCAAAGGGTATAACAGCATAGAGTAGGTATTTTAGTCGTTTGTTCTCTTCGACATGCATTAGGATTGCTGGTAGTAGGACGAGGTTTGAGAGCTTTGAGAGGGCTGCAAAGCTGAACATAATAGCTGAAGAGATGATTCTTCCCCTAAGGAGTAGGAAAAGCGAAGACGTGAGAAAAGCCGTTAAAACTATGTCAAAATTATACACGAGGTAAAAATACATGGAAGGCGATAGAACCAGAAACATCAATACATGCTCCCACCTAATCTCCCTAATACGGGTTATCAGGTATGTGGAGACCAGGGTTGTGATGTATGCGAAAAGGAGTATTATCGAGAAAGTTAGGTAGTAGCCATTGAGGTTCCTACCTATGATTGATGATACGTAGAGTATTAGGCCTGAGATTGGGGGATACTCGAAGCTGCTCTCCACATATGGTATTAGAGGTGTGTATGCTAAGGGTCGGCTCCAGAAGGATACTATATCCGAGTATATGCTATTCGGAATGTCTGGGTGATGCAATATGAATGAGATTAGAAATGTTGATATACCTGACGCTAGGAGGATTGTGAGGGGGCTTCCCACCCTATCTCCTGAGGGATTTACTGACATACGGCCCATCACGCCTATACCCGTGGAAGTAGTAGTATCTCCTAACACCCACACCGCTTATAACGACCATTTTACGGGCACCCAGCTCTTCAACAGCTATCCTCTCAGCTTCCCTTAGAAGCCTTGAGCCATAACTCTTGTGCTGATAGCTGGTGCCTATGGGATGTTCTCCCACAGGAATCATCTTGCCGTAGACGTGAAGCTCCCTAATAAGGGCCGCTCCCTTTATCTCTGGTCTTAGAGCCTGTGAGGGATCTCTAAGTCTTATAAACCCTATCAGCACATCATTCTTCACATCCTCATATGAGATGAAGAACTCCTCTCCCTCGGATGCTCTATACCTAATCACTCGGAGCTTTATGTTTTCTTCATCTACTTTGACGCCATCCCTCATAAGCCTATGGCCAGCCTCCCTGCACCTAATACATCTGCATCTTAGCCCCCTTGAGCGTAGATAATCCTCCACGGTCTCCCTGAGGTTTGCCACCCTATTACCTGAAGATGTTATCTCTAGAGGTATCTCCCTTTGAACCCTCTGTATTCTAACGTAGGGGGGCGTTATGAGGAACCACTCGGCGAGAAGTTCAACCAGCTCCTCATCGCGATACACCTTATGCTGTCCTTTCCTCCACCACTCATGGAGAACCGTGCCAGGCAGGACAAGAGTAGGATAAATCTTCAGCATGTCAGGCCTAAACCTCTCATCTTTCCAGAGTATCCTATACATCTCGAGGTCTTTCTCGGGGCTGGAGCCAGGGAGGTTCGGCATGAGGTGGTAGCAGACCTTGAAGGCTAAGTCCTTGAGGGTTCTCGTCGCCTCCACTATGTCCTCAACTGTATGACCCCTGTTGTTGAGCCTGAGTATCTCGTCGTCGGGAGCCTGGACCCCTATCTCAACCCTCGTAACACCCATCTCGAGTAGCTTGTTGGCTTGGTGGGGTTTGACCCAGTCGGGTTTGGTCTCGACGGTTATCCCCGATACTCTCCTCCCTACACCTCTCTCCGCAAGCTCCAAGGCCTCCTCAAGGCTACCCGACCCCACACCATTTAAGGCGTCTAGGCATCTCTTGAAGAACCATCTCTGGAATCCTACGGGCATAGCGTTGAATGTTCCTCCTATGAATATCAGCTCGACCTTATCGACCGTGTGGCCCATGGACTCGAGCCTCTCAATCTGCCTCAAGACCTGCAGATATGGGTCATAGGAAACCGACCTAGCCCTCCTAACAGCCTCTTCAGCACCCGTGTAGCTTCTAGGCGACCTACTCGAGGGGCCTCCCGGACAATAGACGCATCTACCGTGGGGACACTCGTAGATTGGTGCCACAACGGTTATGACTGTTACTCCTGAAATTGTCTTCACAGGCTTCTTGGCCAGGAGGTTGGCCACCTTCCCCCTCAAATTGCTTGGAATTACTCTAAGTATCTCGAGGTTTGAGGGAACCCTGCCAAGCCCATACCTCTCAGCAACCTCCAGCTTCAGCCTCTCTACAGCCTGCCTGCTAGAGATTCCCCGATCAACAATCCTGGCCGCAATCTCCATGCAGGCGTCCCTAAGCTTCTCCTCAGCTCTAAGCATGCCAAGCAGCCTAGAGGCAAATCAAGCATTATTAGGCTTTATATTTTGGCCAGGAATCTACCCGAACCTGTATTGGACGCCTCTACCGCTTAGGGGGTAGTTCCAGTCCACGGCTCCCTTGGGGCAGACTATCCTACATGTTCCACATTCCACGCAGCCCTCATAGCTGAACAAGACCTCTTTGTCCAGGAGTGTGAAGCATCCTGCAGGGCATAGTCTAACACATGGCTTGGTATCGCATTCCACGCATTTGCTGAAGTCAACCTTTATGTGGGGTTCCTCATCCACGTCCCAGACGTTGGCGTTTAGGGCTTCGTCCACCTTCAGCTTCTTGAGTTGCTGAGCCATCATGGACCCCTAACCACCTCCAGCATGTCAAGTAATAGCCTTAGCTTAGATACTCTGCCCTTGGTGGTTTCTCTGAAGGCCTCCAGGAATGTGGGCGAGGTCTCCTCGAACTCGAATAGACTATGTGCGAGTGCGAATGCCAGCTCAGGATAGGTTGTGAAGAACCGTTCATTCTCCATAAGTTTGCTGACCCTTGCATGCCTCCTCAGCTCACGCATTATGAAACTATTCTCCAGCATATCCTCATAGATGGATAAGCTCCTGGCCGAGTAGTCTCCGCCAGCCCTCTCTATGGCTTGGGCAGCAAGGTATCCGCTATATGCGGCGAAGTCCACGCCCCTAACCGTGTATCCCAAGTTCAGGAGCAGCCCAGCAGCGTCTCCAACAATTAGGAACCCGTCGCCGTATAGTCTTGGGGGCTTAAGTTTTAGCCCTAGCTCTGGCGTGAGGTGCGCCCCATACTCCACCAATACTCCGTCCCTGAGTAGGTTGCTGAAGGGTGGGTTAAGCCTTAGCTCCTCCAAGTATTCGAATATGTGTCGCTGGGCCTGCTCAGCCGCTTTATGTAGGAAGACCACTATCCCTAATGCGACTGTGTTCTGGTACGTGTAGAGGAACGCTCCTCCCGGTATGTTTCCAGTCGCTGATCCTATGAGGAACCATGCGAGGCCCTCCTTTTTGCCGAGTCCCAGCCTTTCCTCAATTTTCTCGGAGCCGAGCCTATATGTCTCTTTAAGGCCTAGGGCGACCTGGCTCTTCTCCAGCTTGGGAACCCATCCCAGCCTCTCGAGCAGAAGCCTATTCACTCCCTCCGCATCCACCACCACGTCGGCCTTTATCTCGTCCTGCCCAGCCCTAACCCCGGTTATCCTGCCATCCTCCTCTAAGAAGCTGTCCACCCTCACGTCTGTTACTATTACCGCCCCTGCCTCCTCCGCCTTCATGGCCATCCACTCGCTTAGCTTCGAGAGGTATGCGGTGAAGCTGGTGCTGGTCTTGGAGCTATACTCGAGTGTTATGGAGCCTCCGTCTGCCATGAAGGTCATCCGCTCCTTCTTCACCCACCTCTCTATGGGCGCCTTCTGCTCTAGGTCTGGATAAATCTCCTTCAAGGGCTTAGCATACACTCTTCCACCATACAGTGTCTTGGAGCCAGGCGACCTACCCCTCTCAACAACTAGGACGCTGAACCCCTTCCTCGCAAGAACATAAGCGGATGTAGAGCCTGCAGGCCCTGCTCCAACAACAACCACGTCAAACTTTGCCTTCACAGCGGGTAAAGGCTGGCTAATCCTCTATTTTAGTTTCCTCGAACCTTTCCACCATGCCTCTTAACATCTTTAATGCCCTCTCTATCTCGGGTCCAAGGGGAGCCCCGAAGACTATATGATTATATCCTATAGACCGTATCTCTGCGACTCTCTCCTCCACCTGCTTTGGTGTTCCCACAATAGCGACATAGTCTACGTATTTTGGCATGAGGTCTTGGAGACCTGGCCAATCTCTTCTCAATACAGCATCCTTGATTCTTCTTAGGTCCCTCTCCTTGACATCATATCTCTCCCTGAATTTTTTACCTGAGCCTAGGAGTATGTATGCAGCGTAAGGTATGGCTGACCGAAGCGCCTTAGACGGCTCATCATCTATGGATACTGTAAGGAATGCTGCTGCGTCAAGGCTCTCCCAAGGCCTCCTGACACTCTCCGCCTCCTCCCTCATCACCTTCAACGCCCATCTAAGCTCCTCCACATACGAGTAGTTTACCAGAACCCCCTCTCCAAGCCTCGCACCTAGTCTCAGCATCCCCTCGCCTTGCGCACCAACATATATTGGCGGAGGCTCCACAGGCTTAAAGTCAAGCCTTAGCCCAGGTTCCCCGTCTTCATAGACGCCTCTCTTCAGAAGTGCTTTAACGATAACTAGGGTTTCCTCAACCCTCCTCAGGGGCCTCTCCCTCTTAATACCAATGGATTCTAGGGTTAGCCTGTCCCCCGCTCCTAATAGAATCCTGACTCTGCCTGGAGCTACGTCGCTTAGGGTGGCAGCTACTTGGGCGACCAGGGATGCCTTATGAAGATAGGGATTGAATAGGCCTACTCCAACCCAAGCACCTGTCATCACCTCTAGGAGATATGCTGCCGCAACGATGCTGCTCCTATTATGTGGATGCTCGCTGAGCCAGATGCCGTGGAACCCTAATTCATCCGCTCTCCTACCCAGCTCGAGAAGCCTCGGGACAGGCAGTCTAGGAACAAGCTCGACAGAGTAGACCCCCAGTCCTCTACCACCCCCAGAAGCCCCTCATACACCCAAGCTCTACCTTAAATAACTCACATGCCAGGTGATGGGGGACCTTGCCAGAATACTGGTTCAGGTACGGTGTTACGGAGGTCTCGGTGGAGCTGTCTGAGGAGGTTAGGCACTGGAGGGTGGGCGGTGGGCTTGGCGAACCCGAGGGCCTCGAAGTCTTGAAGGACTTTGTCGAGGATTTGGGTGAGTCGGTGTCTATTCTCTATGACCACTCGGGTGGGGGGGTCCTCAAGGTTCTTAGAATGCTGATAGCCGAGTTGGAGGCCGCTGGTAAGAGGTATGAGCTGCTGGTCTCTGCATGGAGGTTAGATGCGAGGGCGGCTGAGGAGGATTCTCAGAAGTCCCTAAGGGGTCTTGGAGGATTCAAGGCTATCTGGAGAATAGGACGGGAGGAGCTGGAGAAGCTTCTCTCAAAGGAGCTTGTAGTAGTGTCGGAAGCCGAGCCTCATGGTGTCTTAGGCAGCGTGGCGGTAAGAGACGTCTTCACAAAGGGGGGTCTAGAACCCCTAAGGGAGCGC
>CAZHEC010000004.1:0-21330 GCA_964531465.1 uncultured Nitrososphaeria archaeon
AAACGGGACATCCTGATGGTTTTGATGGATATACGTGAACCTCTCAATAGTTGCGGAGAAGTTACGTAGATTGGAGAGGGAGGGGTGGTTGAGCAGGTTCCCTTAAAGGGGAGGGAGAGGCCCCGCAGGCTCTCGGGTCTAGAACGCTCCTCTTAAAAGATAGAACCTCCACACCTTTAATGGATGTCTGGGGAGACGGGTCTCTACGAGCTTCTCTACGAGCTCTGGATGAAGGAGAGGGAGAGCGTCGGCCTCACATTGCTTCCCAAGGAGCTGGAGAACCTGATAAGGAATTATGTAGCGCAGGCCAAGGCTTATCTAAGGGTCTCGGATAAGAAGAGCCTTTCAGCCCGGCTGAGGGAAGCCGAGTTGGAAGCCGTAAGGAAGCTTGCAGAAGAACTCTTCACCCTCCGAATGGAGAAAATAATCAAATATGCCAAGAATGGGAAGTCGCCGGAAAATCTCTATGGCCACGAGCATCAGCTATTTGAAAACATAAGGAGGTCGATTACCGAGTATAAGGAGAAGGTTAAGGCACTTGTTGAGGCAGCTGCCTACCCTGACTGGAAACCGATAGAGTCTAGATACGAGCTCGTCTCATTCCTGCAGGATTTCCCACAGATAGTCGGGGAGGACCTAGAGACCTACGGGCCTTTCAGGAGGGGCGACATAGCGGTCCTCCCGCCAGGTAATGCTAGGGCCTTAGAGTCGAGGGGGGTGGTTAGGAGGATTAGGGTTGGGGAACCTGCGGCGGTGGAATAGACTGAAGCTCCTCACCCTTAAAGGAGAGGATGATGCTTCCCACAACAATCCTACTCATCTGACCCTGAAAGGGCGTATAGATTCGTAGGTAATTTTTCTGGAGGTTGAGGGAGAGTAGAAGCCCTATGCCTGAGAAACGGTTATTCATGTCGTAAACATAGGAGAGGAACCCTCTCCTTTCCTTGCCTAGCTCATCTAAAACCCTATGGTCATTATACTCCGATATTTTTCCAGATTCCTCGAGATACTTTGACGCCATGGAGATTAGCGATGCCAGGATGTGGTGCGGTCTCCTCTCCTCCCAGGTTGATTCAAGCCTCACCCAGCTTGCCTGAATCTTTCTGACGATAGAGTTTCGAAGGAATCTCTCATAAGCCATCTCCCTGAGCCTCTTCCTCGCCGTATGCTCCCGCTTCCTAACCTTTGCAGGCGGGGGGAGAACCCTTAACTCCACCCCATTCTCATCGCAGAAGCTTCTCACCTCACCTAGAACATCGCCTATCGAGAGCATTACGCTGGCTCCGAGAGCCTTAAGTAGGAGGACTTTATGTCTAGCAGCGCCCTCGCCAGCAACCCATCCATCCATGTCTGCTACAATCTTTTCCGAAGAGCCTCTAGCATGGGTGATTAATCTCTCAGCAGCCTCTATATGCCTGGGAATAACGGGGGAAGGAGAGGTGTATCCAACTGCTTCAGATCTTTCAGCCCTTAGAGTAGATACGTCTGGAACAGGTCTCCTAAGGCTGACTAACCCTATAGTTGTCGGAGGACATATACTTGATTGGCCTACATCAAAATCCATGAACGCCACCATCCCCTCAGCTACAATATAATTTGTCAGGAGTGTTGCGAGGCTAGTCTTGCCGCTGTCAGCGGCACCATAAACCGCCGCTACAAGCCCCTCCCTATCCTTCAACTCCTCGGCCACAGACCTCCACTCAGATGGAACCGTGTCGCCCTCTACAACCTCCATACCGCCCCCTTCACCCGAGGTAAACTCGAAGACCGAGCTGCGTAGAACGTGGACTGGCCTCGACCTCCAGCTCTTCACCACCACAGGTCTCTTAACCCTCATCGGGTATCCTAAAATCTCGGCCTCACCCTCAACTAGGCTAATCGAAGCAGGACCATAAACCAGCACGGTCTTACCAGCATCCACCTCAACCCTACCCATACCCCTTACCCCAGCCTAAAGAAATTTTTCAAGAGAAGAATCAGGGCTGCATACTCGTCCCTGCTCATCCCCCTATCTCTAGGAAGCACCCACTTACTAGTCCTAAACTCATCAACCCTTAAAATCTTCACCTCCTCTCCATAAAATTGACGCTTAATTTCATCCAGAATTTTACCCCCTATATCTAGCCCACGAGAAGAGCCTATGAGAACGTATCTGGAAGCCTTGCCGTGAGATTTAAGGAATCGGACTATGTCGTTCACCAGAGCCTCAATCAGCCCATATCTCTTCGTTCCAATTATGCGGCCATCCACCATGTATGCGGCCCCCATATTCTTACCAGGGTCTACGGCTACTGCAGCAACCTTATAGTTCCTTAACCCAAGAGCTATCTCAAGAGCCCTCTCAACAAGCTCGTCCTCATTCTGATAATCTTCGGCGTAGATTATTCTTGGGTCATTCATCCTTGTCTCCTCTCTTCTAGCTATTATGGATTTTACTGTTAGGGGTAGTTCGTCGATGTCTGAGACATGGATAATCTCTGCATTCATTTTCTCAGCACTCCTCCTAACCCTGCTGGCAAACCTCATATCTAAGGTGATTAGCCCTATCCTAACCCTTTCCAACTCCCGGCATTCCCCCTTAGATGGGCACAACTTATATCTGTTAGCCTAAAGGCTAAAAGGGTCGAAGTAGCCGTCATCTAGGGAGAGTGGCCGAGGATGGGTAGGAGAAGGCGTAAAATAGTTAGGAGAAGGGTTGTGAAGCCTCCGCCGAAGGTCTTCGTCTGCCCTATCTGTAATCAGGAGGCTGTGGCAGTATACCATGAGGAGGGTGAGGAATACGCAAGAGTAGTATGTGCAAGCTGTAAAGCCAGCGCCGAGGTCAGATGGTATCCTGCATACACATCCGTGGACGCTTACGCCGAGTTCTATGACATTATTACTGGCGCTAAGAAGGTTGTGGAGCCCTCAGGGTCTGAGGCCTTGGAGATCGCTGAGCCAGGTGGAGAGGATTCAGATTCTGGAGGAGAATCTAATGAAGCATCTCAGGATAGGGAAGACTGAGAATTACCTGCTGGAGAAGATAGAGTCGGGGGAACCTCTGCACCTCACCCTCTTCGACCCCGAGGAGGTTGATATAGACTCAGCTGGACAGATTGCTAGGAGGAGTGAGGAGGCGGGAACAGACGGAATAATGGTGGGAGGCTCCACAATATTCTCCCAAAACCTGATAGACCTATTCATAAAATCCATCAAGGAGAATGTCTCCATACCTGTGATAATTTTCCCAAACAACATAACCTCGATAAGCAGATACGCCGACGCCATATGGTTCATGAGCCTGCTCAACAGCACCGACCACTACTACCTAATTGGCGCACAGTCCCAGGGAGCGGTCCTCGTAAAACAGTATGGGCTTGAAGCAATACCTATGGGATACCTAATCTTCGGGGGAGAGACTGCCGTAGCAGCCATGGGTAGAGCTTTACCATTACCTCTAGAACACGGAGAGGTGGCGGCCTGCTATGCCCTGGCTGCACAGTATCTAGGTATGAGATTCGTGTATCTGGAGGCTGGCTCAGGTGCAAAGACCCATATCCCACCCTCAACCATCAGAAGGGTTGCAACATCAATAGATATACCTGTTATAGTTGGTGGAGGAATTAGGAGCATGGAAACCGCCTCGGAGATTGTAAAGGCAGGGGCGAAAATAGTTGTGACAGGAACCATAGCGGAGAGGGATTATGAGGCTTATCGGAGGATAGTTAGGGCGGTTAAGGAGAGCCGGCCTTGAATCATTCTATTTAAATATTGATTGTTGAAAGATTAATTTAATACGGTTTTCTCTTGGGTCTGATGGCTTTAGCAGATGTATCGGAGAGGGTCTCAAGCGGTATTCCAAAGCTAGACCAGATGCTTGGGGGAGGGTTCCTTAAGGGTAGAACTTACCTCATAACTGGTGAGACGGGTGTAGGGAAGACCATACTGAGCCTCCAGTTCCTCCTCGAGGGCCTGAGAAACGGCGAGCAATGCATCTATGTCTCGCTTGATGAGAGGATTGATGGTGTGCTTAGGGGAGCTCTCTCCCTTGGATGGGACTTCTGGGAATACATGAACCAAGGCCTCTTCTATCCCTTCGAGTTTAGGCTCTTTACCTCAGACCTTAAGAGGTTTGGGAAGGAGAGCAGGGCCTTCGTGGAGGCCATAGAGAAGATTGCGAGGGGGAGGGCTATAAGCAGGATAGTTCTCGACCCAATCTCGGCCCTGGCCATAGGTGCAAAGGAGGAATTCATAGTTAGGGAATATCTGAGAGAGATAATTAACATGATGGAGGAGAGGATGGGAGCCACAACCCTCCTAACATGCGACATCCCAACAGGCTCAAGCAGACTGAGCAGATTCGGGTTTGAGGAATTCCTCTCAAGCGGCGTCATAGTCCTCGGAGTTATAAGATTCCAGGGAAAGCTGCTCAAGACAATATATGTGAGAAAGATGAGGTGGAGCCATGCCGACTCCTCGATATACATATTCGAGATAAGGCCTGGGGAGGGGATAGTGATAAAAGAACCGCTCTCGGAGAAGATGGACTCGGCGCTCCTCGGGGTATAACCAGGGGAACATCCTCAGCCCAACCGATTTAGCCAGGCTTAACGCAGGTAGGGGTGGATAGGGAATGGCGGGTAAGATACCCTGGGAGTTCAAGGACTATTATGATGAGATAGAACGCCAGGTGAGTAAAGCTATCCAGGTTGCCTCGGAGGCTAGAAGGAGAATAGCATCACCCACACCTCAGGTTGAGGTTCTATTCGCCAGAGACCTGGCGGAAAGGGTGGAGCTACTAGTAGGCCCCAGGGGGGTCGCCGAGAAGATTCGACAAATGTTTTGGACAATGCCTCCCGAGAGGATAGCCCTTAAGCTGGCCGAGGACATAGTTAGGGAAAGTCGGGGAAGCAGGGAGAAAGTCATGCTCCAAGCCATAAGAACATCGCTAGCCGTCCTCACACCCCCATGCATAACCGCCGCACCAACAGAGGGAATAGTTGAAGTTAAGGTCAAGAAGAATCTAGACGGCTCCGAGTATCTCGCAGTATACTTCGCCGGACCCATTAGGTCAGCTGGTGGAACAGAGCTTGCCTCCGTAGTGGTTCTCTCAGACCATGTCAGGAGGCTCATGGGGTTAAGCAGATACATCCCGACCCAGGAAGAGATTATGAGGTTCATAGAAGAGATTAGGACCTATAAGCGCAGGGTTATGAGGTTCCAGTATAATGTCCCAGACAATGTTCTCAGGTTCGTGTTGGAGAACCTGCCAATAGAGGTTACCGGGATAGCAACTGACAGGATTCTAGCCCCATCCTTCCGGAATCTTCCAAGGATTGAGACAAATTATCTTCGCGGAGGCGCCCTTAGGGTCGTTAATGACGGTATTGCAGGTAGGGCGAAGAAGGTGCTGAGGCTCGTCGAGTCTCTGGGAATTGAAGGCTGGGAGTGGATCCGGGATGTAGTGAAGATGATGAAGGCCGAGAAGGACAAGAATGGCCAGGGCCAGATAGAAGAGGTCGTCGGAGGCAGACCAATACTATCATTCGCAGACAGGTTCGGGGGACTCAGGATAAGATATGGCAGGGCATTCGCAACCGGGATGGCTGCAGTCGGGCTTCATCCAAACACTCTTGAGGTCCTCCAAGGATACATCGTGGCTGGAACCCAGCTCAAGCTGGACTACCCGGGAAAAGGAGGAGTAGTATTACCAGTAGATACGATAGAGCCGCCCATAGTGAGACTGAGGGATGGAAGTGTTCTGAGACTCGACTCGGAGGAGAATATGAGGGAGGCTGAGGGAAAGATTGAGAGAATCCTCTTCCTAGGAGACATACTAATCTCTCTCGGAGATCTGATAGAGAACAACGTGGAGTTTAGGAGGCCGGGATACTGCGAGGAATGGTGGGCTGAGGAGTTAAGGATAAACGTTAAGGACGGATACGGAGAAGTTAAACACTTCATCGCAGACCCGATAAACAATATACCTAGAATAGCTGAGGCGGTGAAGCTGAGCAAGAGGTATAAAGTCCCCATCCACCCACGCTACCTACCCTTCTGGCGCAACGTGAATCTAGACGAGTTAGAGGATTTAAGGGGGTGGATGCGGGAGAGCCTGAAGAGACCTATTAGACAAGGTAACTACATCCTCCTTCCATACTCAGAGAAATACAAGCATATACTTGAGAACCTTCTAATAGAGCATAAAATCTCCAAACACGGAATACTGCTCCACAAAGACTGGGTTAAAGCCCTAATAGTCCTCCTAAACCCTTTCAACCCTAAACGCTTAGACGGAGACGACGTATTCAAGGCTGTTGAAGAATTATCAGGTATACCTCAGAGAGATAAGGCAGGCTCATTTGTAAATGCAAGGATGGGGAGACCTGAGAAGGCCGACCAGAGAGAAACCACCCCACCAGTAAACATCCTCTTCCCAGTATCAGGTGCAGGAGGACCATCAAGGGATCTGGTCGCAGCATCCAACAACGCCAAACCCGTGGTAGACCTTGTCATGAGGGTCTGCCCAAACTGCGGGACATCAACCTGGAAACATATCTGCAGCGATTGCGGCGTTCCAACCATAATCAAGGGGTCATGCAGCTCCTGCGGGCGCGAGAACGAGTATTCCGAAGAGGGGAGGTGTAGATGGTGTGGAGGTCTAGTGAAGTATCATCAAAAGGTCGTAGTCAATATAGGGGAGGAATTGTACAGGGCTGCGAGAAACATAGGCGAGCCTGTTCCACAGAGAGTTAAGGGCGTCAAAGGGCTAACAAGCCTAGTCAAGGTTCCAGAGCAAATAGAGAAAGGTATCCTAAGGGCAAAATACGGGCTATACGTCTACAAGGATGGAACGATAAGATTCGATGCCACTAACGCACCTCTAACCCACTTTACTCCAAGGCAGATAGGGACGTCTGTGGAGAAGTTGAGAGAGTTAGGATACACTCACGACATTTGGGGTGAGCCTCTATCCGATGAAGGCCAAGTTCTCGAGCTGAGAATACAGGATATAGTGATTCCAAGGAAGGCTGCCGAACACCTTCTAAAGGTCTCCAAATTCATAGATGATATACTCGTGAAAATTGCGGGGATGAAGCCATATTATGGGCTGGAGAAACATGAAGACCTGATAGGACATCTAGTAGCATATCTCTCACCACACACGTATGCGGCGGTTGTGGCCAGGATAATCGGGATAGTTGACGGCCTAGTATGTTTCGCCCATCCCCTGCTTCATGCAGCTAAGAGGAGAGACTGCGACGGAGACGAGGACAGCCTCATGCTCCTCCTAGATCCGCTAATCAATTTCTCAAGACTATACCTACCCTCCAAGATAGGTGGAAGGATGGACGCCCCATTACTAATAACAACAATCGTCTACCCAGAGGAGGTTGACGAGCAGGCACACAACCTAGACATATGTAGCAGGATACCTTTAGAAGTATTCTCGGCAGCTGAGAAGGCTAGACACATCTCGGATATTGCGGCGATAATTCCGACTGTGAAGTCGATGCTGGGTAGGAGGGAGGCCTTCGGCGGAGCATGGTTTACGCATGACCAGAAAAACCTCGTCTATAGGAGTGCTGAGTCATCTTACAAGAAGTATGCATCTATGCTCGAGAAGATTGAAGGCCAGTTAAAGGTGGCCGAGATGATATCCTCGGTCGACCTCTCGGTGGTTGCCGAGAAGATTACTGAGACCCACATACTACCAGACATACTTGGGAACGCTAAGGCATTCTTTGTCCAGAAGTTTAGGTGTAGAAGGTGTGGAGCGTCTTATCGTAGGATACCTCTATCGGGTAGGTGCCAGGCATGTGGAGGCGAGGTCTCCCAGACAGTCTTCAAGGGAGCTATAGAAAAATACATGGAGCTTGCGGAGGAAGTGCTCTCAAAACATCTCAGAGACCCTTACCTGAAGGAACACATGGATGTAGCATTAAAGAATATTTACTCGATATTTGGGAAGGAGGCGGATGAAGGGAAGGGTCAGACAAGCTTAGAGAAGTTTCTGTGAGGCGGAGGCCTTATGCCAGGTCCCGAGATAATCCCCCGAGCATACCTCCACCGGGTAAGGAATGTTAGGAAGGGTCTCAGAACCAGGACGAAGATGATTATGGTTCTTGAGGGGTCTCCATCCACGGTGAAGGAGCTTTCGGAGAAAATTGGGTTAACGTCCTCGGCCATAAGGAGGCAGCTCAGAAACATGGAGGCTGAGGGTATAGTCGTGCAGATTAGGTCTGGTAGGAGAACTTTGTGGAAGCTGACAGGTGTAGGCCAGAGAACTCTTGAGGAATCCCTGACCTAAGGGAAGAACCTATTCGCCAAGATGACAATCGCTATCAGCATTCCTGCAATTATCAAGATTACTTCTGGTCTAACCTTAAGCCCCTTCGCCTCTTCCTCAAAGAACCTCAACAGTCCGGCGGCGCTCGCAGGCATCGGGGCCTCCCTTCGCCTCCTCCTACTCAACCCGCAGCACCCAGCCCTGATAGATGACTCCAGACATATAAACCCTCATTCAATAAACTCGAAGACATCCTCTATTCTCATGTTAAAGACTTTGGCAAGCTTATATGCTAGCTTCAGGGAGGGGAGGTATCTCCCGTTCTCTATCGCTATTATTGTCTGCCTTGTCACTCCTACTCTCCTGGCCAGCTCCTCCTGCGTCATCCTATATCTGGCCCTCAGCTCTCTAAGCCTGTTTCTAACCTCCATCCCTCACCTGCCCTCGATAGGTCTCCTCGAGTAGTAGATGTATGCAATGTAGTAGGATGAGATTAGTATGACAACCGTTATGCCTATCGCGGTGATGAATGGTTTGGCCCAGCCCTCGGGAAGTATCTGTAGCCCGGTCCAGAGGGGTAGAAGGTAGGCCGTTATCACTATGAATCCAAGGGCTGAGGAGACGGCCTGATAAGCCCTATATCCACACTTCTCAGCCAAGGCCCTCACCCTCTCATCCTCCAAAACCTCGCCAGACCTCTCTGCAAGATGCGCGGCAGCCAACTCGAGGGCAACCAGCGCTAAGGCGCCCACCACGAAGACAGGAAAGGACGTGGCGGGTGAGAACCTCAGGTAGTAGCCCATCAAGCCGACCATCGAGGCCACAACCGCAACCTGCAGGAGTCTGAGAACCTTAACCGACCTCATCTTCATGTAAAATATGCTTTACATTCTGTATATAACCCTTTACATCTACAACAGGGACTCGCCGTCCATATGGTTTAAAGATTGCGGGTCTCGGGCTAAGCTGGGTAGGGACCTTTGGACTCCATGGCTCTGAGGGTGGCGGTGCTGGACAGGGATAGATGCGACCCCAAGAAGTGTGGAGGGCAGCCCTGCATAAGGTTCTGCCCACCCGTCAGGAATGGAATCGAGGCCATCAAGATGGGTGAGGAGGGGTTCCCCGTCATAGTAGAGCCCCTCTGCATAGGCTGCGGAATCTGCGTGGCCAAATGCCCCTTCGATGCAATCACGATAGTTAACCTGCCGCAGGAGCTTGGAGAAGACCTAGTCCACCAGTATGGCATAAACTCCTTCAGGCTCTACAGGCTTCCCCACCTTGAGGAGGGCTCCGTCATAGGTATTATAGGCAAGAATGGGATAGGGAAATCCACGGCTATACAGGTTCTAGCAGGACAGCTCAAGCCAAACCTTGGGAGGCTTGAGGGTGAGGCCAGCCTGGAAGATATAGCTAGATACTTCAGAGGCTCCCTGCTCCAGGATTATCTCACACGGCTTGCCAGGGGCGAAGTAAAGATAAGCTATAAGCCTCAATACATTGAGAAGATTCCAAGGGTGGTTAAGGGGAAGGTTGGGGAAGTTCTCAGGAGGGTCTCCGCTCCAGGAATGTTTGAGAGAGTTGTGGATATGTTTGAGCTGGGACACCTGCTTGAGAGAGATGTGGAGGTCCTAAGCGGAGGGGAGCTTCAGAGGCTTGCGCTTGCAGCATGCCTTGCAAGAGAGGCTAACACGTACCTGATAGACGAGCCGTCCAGCTTCCTCGATATAAGGCAGAGGTTCAGGGCAGCATCCGCCATCCGCTCAATCCTCAGGAAGGGAGTAAGAGTCATGACGATAGACCACGACCTAGCGGTCCTTGACTACCTATCCGACAAGGTCTTCGTCTTCTACGGCAGGCCAGGCGTCTATGGGATAGTCTCAGGGCCATTCGGGGTCAGGGAGGGAATCAACATCTTCCTCCAAGGATACATCCCATCCGAGAACGTGAGGTTCAGGCAGGAGAAGATAGTATTCCAAGTAAGACCTCCTAGCAGCGAGATGGAGGAAGGAGGAGCGCCCCTTGAGTGGCCCGATATGACGAAGAGCTATGATGGATTCAAGCTGGAGGTCAAGGCTGGAAGAGCACTTCAGGGAGACGTGGTAGGAATAGTTGGGCCAAATGGTATAGGGAAGACAACATTCATCAAGCTCCTTGCGGGTATAGAGAGAAGTGATGAAGGATACGAGCTAAAGTTCAAGTCCATGAGCTACAAGCCACAGCACCCGGAACCCAGGGACGCCCTGGTCGAGCAGATTCTTAGGGATGCCGCTGGAAGAAAATTCGACTCAGAACTATACAAGAGTGAGGTTATAGAGCCATTAGGTCTCGACAGGCTCCTTGACAGAAACCTGATGGAGCTTAGCGGCGGAGAACTCCAGAAGGTAGCCGTGGCCGAGGCCCTCTCAAGAGACGCAGAAATATATCTACTAGACGAGCCTAGCGCATACTTGGACGTGGAGGAACGATACATGATGACGAAGGTTCTGAGGAGGGTTGCCCGGGACAGGAAGGCCTACGTCTTCTTAGTAGACCACGACCTAATGGTCCTTGACTTCGCATCAACAAGACTGATGGTATTCACGGGTGAGCCGGGAGTGCATGGGGTGGCAGAGCCGCCGACAGACCTCCGAAGCGGCTTCAATAAGTTCCTCAAGGAGATGGGGATAACCTTCAGGAGAGACCCTGAAACCGGTAGACCTAGGGCCAATAAACCTGGGAGCCAGCTTGACCGCCTCCAGAAGCAGGAGGGAGAATACTACTATCTAGCGGCTTAAAAAGAGTCTTACGATACCCGGCACCTCCATAACATCCTTTACATAAGCGTCAGGCTCTCCTTCAGGACTGGATGATACAAGTATAGTCTTCATGCCAAGCCTCTTCGCCGGCTCAACCTCCACTCTCCACCTATCCCCCACGTAGATTACCTCCTCAGGCCTCGCCCCGAAAATCTCTAGAAACCTCCTATAGCCTTGGGGAGATGGCTTAGGCTCCGCATCATCGCTGGTTATGCATGCATCGAAGTCTCCAATAGATAGACCTAGTGCCTCTAGGACCTTCTCCGCAAGCGGTCTGCCAGAGTTTGTATGGACACCTACCTTCAGACCCATGGATCTGAGTTCCTTTAGCATGGCCTTTACCTCGGGTCTCTTCGGTATATATTGGATGGGGCGAACCTTCTCGGCCACATTCCTGTAAAACTCTCGTCTATTCATACCAAGGTGCTCAACGCTGGCACTTATGGTTAGAAGCTTCGACTTCACCTCATCAAGCCTCCTATGAGCCTCATCTACACTCACCCCAAGAAACTCCGCCAAAACCCTATCCATAACCTTTCTAACATGGACGATGTATTCATCGGAGCGATAAAAGGTCCCATCGAGGTCGAAGACAATCGCCTTAAGCGTCAACTATTTCCCAGCCTCCAGCCTCAGCCTTGAAGCTATGCGAGGACGCCACCATTTAAGCCTTGGAATACGCACATCCTCTATGTCATAATAACTTATCAAAAAGTTTCTCCCTGATTTTAGATAGGTTTTGGGTGTAGCATGCTATGGCCGCTGAAGTCGCCGTCAGCGGAATGGACCCAATCCTAAGAGCCATACTGACGATTAGCGTCCTAATATTCTTTGCCAAGATATTCGCAGGCGCCTTCTCTAGCTTCAGGCTTCCACCCGTCCTAGGAGAGCTCATGGCAGGTATGATATTCGGGCCATATGCCCTTGGCTCCGGTATAATCGTGTTCGGGGAACCATTAGTGGTTCTGAACGAGTTCGTGGACGCCTTCGCCGAGATAGGAGTCATCATGATACTTTTCTCGGCTGGGTTGGAGATGGGTGCTGCGAGCCTTAGGAAGAGCGGTATATGGGCATTCATAGTAGCATTCGGCGGCGCAATAATCCCCTTCTTCGTGGGATACTACTTCTACCTATTCCTCGGGCATCCGGAGACTGTCGCCCTCTTAATGGGAGCAGTAATGGTTGCCACAAGCATAGCAATAAGTGTCAGGATACTAGAAGACTTCAACGCGCTAAAGACCGATGAAGGAACACTACTAATCAACTCAGCCGTAATAGACGATGTCCTAGGAATAATCATACTTGCAGTAGTATCATCGATAGTCTTGGAGACCGGGGGTCAGGTGGACCTACTCTCAGCGATCAGAACCTCCGTAATCTTCTTCATAATATGGGGGCTGATGCTTGTTGCAAGCGTCTTCATAGTTCCAAAAATAATCGACCAGGTATCCGTGATACGTGCAGAAGGAGCCGTGGAGGCAGCAGCCATAGGCTCGGCCTTCATAATGGCCGCCGTAGCAGGTGGATTAGGGCTATCACCCATCATAGGTTCCTATGCAGCTGGGATGGCAGTGGCGGAGTCAAAGGCTCTTCCCAGGATTAGGGACTTCACCAGGCACATAAACCAGATATTCAGCCCCGTGTTCTTCACGGTCATAGGAGCTAGAATGAACATAACCTTATTCAACGAGACAGTCATTATAGGAATAACCCTCATAACGCTCCTAGCAATATTTACGAAGTTCTCGGGAACATTTCTGACGGCTTTGCCGAAGCTTAGAAGCGTGGCTAAGAGTGCTAGGTTGGGTATGGGCATGGTTCCTCGGGGAGAGCTAGGGCTAATCATAGCTGCGATAGGGCTGAATAGAAACATAATACCCGAGCCAATCTACATAGAGGCCGTTGGGATGGTAATACTCACATCCCTCATAGCTCCAATAATACTCTCCAAGATGTATGAAGCTGTGGTCGAGGAAGCACCACTCGAATAAACTTAAGAATAAGATGCTTGAAGGAACATGTGAGATGAGCCTTTTCCAGGATATTCTGGTTAAACGTGAGCCACCTCTCGCCATAATCAGATTGAATAGGCCTGAGGTAAGAAACGCTATTAGACCTCAGACTGTTAAGGATCTCCTGAAGGCCTTGAAGCAGCTTGAGAAGGACGGGGATGTGAGGGCCATAATACTGACTGGTGGTGAAGGAGTCTTCTCCGCCGGAGCAGACATAAAGGAGATGGCTGAATTCACACCTGCTAAGGCACGCTCCTTCGCAAGAACAGGCCACAGGCTCCTCGACTACATGGAAACCTACCCAAAGCCCATAGTAGTAGCCATGGATGGCGCAGCTAGAGCCGCAGGCCTCGACCTAGCCATAGCGGGAGACTACGTCATAGCCTCCGACCGCTCAAACATGGGCTGGACGATGATTAATGTAGGCGTTATAACGGCTCTCGGGGGGAATAGCCGTGCCCTCAGGATTCTCGGGCTTAGGAGGGGTAAGGCGGCGCTTCTAGCTACGAGGGTCTTTAAGGCTGAAGAGGCCCTCCAGTTAGGGCTTGTAGATGAGGTGGTTCCAGCAGAGAATCTTATGGAGAGGGCTAGGGAGGTAGCCGAGGAGCTTGCCTCCAAGCCGCCGCTCACCTACGCCATAATGAAGAAGATGATAAAGGACTCAATAGCCCTCACGGGCAGACAGGCCGATACACGTGAGATAGAATACTATGCACGATGCTTCAGGACCAGGGACACTAAAGAGGCATTGAGGGCATTCCTCGAGAAGCGTAAGCCCGTCTTCGTCGGCAAATAGTTTTTATAGACTCTCTAGCCCCCGTGAGATGACTAGAGATGCCTTGGTACCACATGCTTCTCGACTTGTATGGCTGTAGGCGGGACATACTAGAGGATAGTAGGCTGGTTGAGGAGACTCTGAGAAAGTTGTCGGAGATGATGGAGACTAGGATAATCGCAGGGCCTGTCGTGGTCCACTACGTTGGCGGAGAGGGAAGCCCAAGTGGCCAAGGGGTCTCAGGATTCGTGGTTGTGGCTGAGAGCCACATAGCAATCCACACCGACATAACCACC
This sequence comes from uncultured Nitrososphaeria archaeon, assembly GCA_964531465.1. Taxonomy (GTDB): domain Archaea; phylum Thermoproteota; class Nitrososphaeria_A; order Caldarchaeales; family Wolframiiraptoraceae; genus Benthortus. Next base: position 14,148 of record CAZHEC010000004.1, read on the forward strand.
GACTACGTCTCAATAGACGTTTACTCCTGCAAGAAATTTGACCAGGAGAGAGTTGAACGCTTCCTAACCGAGCTATTCCAAGCGAAACAGGTTGAGAGGCGATTCTTGGTTAGAGGTCCAGGCAGCCTAAAATCTAAACGAACAATAGGCATCCGCCAAGACATTTAACCCACCCCACACATATAATCCAGGCCCTTGAAGAGAAAATACATGCTGGAATGCCCCATATGCGGCGCGTTGTCAGAAAGCTATGAACAATATTACGACCACGTAGTCGAGTCTCATCCAGAATCGCTGGCCGCTAGATTCAAACCACGGGTCAGGAGGCTTGAAGGAAGGACATGAGCTTGCTGGAAATCTTTGCTGAAAGACTGAGGGAGGCCGGGGGGACAGTCAGCATTCACAGAGAACTAGATGAAGCAGTAACCTATGCTCTGAGAAAACTCGGCTCGGGATCCATAATAGGGGTAAAGGTCCCCGAAAACATTGCAGGCATGCTGGAGAGACGCTGCGTCCAGCTATTAGGCATGGATGCTCACAGACTACTAGACAGGTCGAGGCTCATAGAGGCCGAGGCATCGATAGGCTTCGCAGATGCTGGGGTAGCTGAGACTGGAAGCATATTATATCTCACCCGGACCGTCGATGAAGAGGCAGCAATTTTCTCACCTGAAACCCATATAACGATACTCAACTCCAACCTCATTCTCCCAACACTTGAAGACCTATCGGATAAGCTATACACCGCTCTGAGCACTGGTCTCTCCGCATATCTGATAACCGGCCCAAGCTCCACCGGTGATATAGAAGGTGAGATAGTCGTCGGCGCGCATGGTAGCAGGTTTCTCCATGTGGCGATATATGGTGGAGACGAATGAGCGATTCTCTCGCAAGGCAGGTAATGGAGGCGATAAGGCTCTTCAAGGATAGGTGGCCTATTCTTAGGGCTTCCCGAAGATACATTATGAGGAGAGCCAGGACCCTGTCTGAGCTTCCAGGCGAGGCTCTACCACAACTACGAGACATAAGGGAGAGATCCCTAAGAAACCTGGAGAATAATCTCTCGATGCTTAGGAGGTCTGTTGAGAGGCTTGGTGGAGAACTCTACATTGCAAGGGACTCGGCTGAGGCTAGGAGGATAATTCTGGAGACCTGTATGAGATTCGGGGTTAGGAGGATTGTTAAGTCCAAGTCCATGACAAGCGAAGAGATAAGGATTAACGAGACTCTTGAGAAGAATGGTATCGAGGTTCTGGAGACAGACTTGGGGGAGAGGATAATACAGCTACTTGGAGACCGTCCAGCCCACATCCTAGCCCCAGCAATCCACAAGACACGTGAAGAGATAGCATCCCTCCTCTCAAACACGCTCGGCAAACCCATACCATCGGACCCCCAGCGGATAGTCGAGGCGGTCAGAATCGACATGCGTGGAAAATACCTAGAAGCGGACATGGCCATGACGGGAGCAAACATAATAGTAGCCGAGACCGGGACAGTCATCCTAGTAACAAATGAGGGAAATGACAGGCTCGCCCTAGCTTACGCTCCAATACACCTAGTCATAGCCGGTGTAGAGAAGATTGTTCCAACTGTTAAGGATGCGTTGAAGATTATACGGGTCCTGGCTAGGAGTGCCACTGGTCAGAGGATTAGCAGTTATGTCAGCTTCATAACTCCTGAGAACCCTCTCGGAATTCATGGGAGGCGTAGGAAGACCATATTCGTCTTGGTGGATAATGGGAGGATGAAGGCGCTGAGGGACGCCGAGGTCTCCGAGGCCCTTCTCTGTATCAGATGCTCCGCATGCCTCCATGTATGTCCAACATACAATATGGTGGGAGGCCACGTATTCGGGGAAATATACACAGGACCTATGGGTATTCCCTGGACACTCATAACGGGAAGTCTTGAGGAGACAGACTTCGCCCAGCTATGCTATACATGCGGCCTCTGCCGTGAGGCATGCCCAGTTGACATAGACCTACCATACATCAATTCGGTTGTCAAATATAGGTATGGGATGAAGTATGGGTATCCCACGATAAACCGATGGATGGCCAGATACGAGGCATTAGCCAGGGCTGGAAGCATCCTTGCACCATTAGTCAATCCCCTCCTAGGATGGAGACCCTTCAGAAAAGCTTTGGAGAAGATTGTTGGAGTAGACTCTAGGAGGCCTTTGCCCAGTTTTTCTTGTAGGCATCTTAGGCGACGGATTAAAGAGGTGGGTGTGGGGAGGCTTGGGAGGGCCGCCCTCTTCACAGACTCACTAATCTACTACTCCTACCCAGACATAGGCGAATCCATGGCCAAACTCCTGGCAGAAGCAGGATACAGGGTTATCATACCTCCCCAGAAAAGCAGTGGAATGCCCCTAATCCAATACGGATTCCTCGACAAAGCACGAAGGATAGCGGAGAAAAACATCAAGATACTCCATAAACTGGTTAAGGATGGATACATTGTAGTAGCCTTGGAGCCGACGGCGGCTTACTGCCTTACCGAGATATACCCAAAACTACTCCGCAGCAGAGAAGCCACACAGGTTGCAGAAAGCACCTTCCACTACTTCCAGCTAATCATAGATAACTGGAAGGCATTCCAACCTCATCTCAGAGACCTGAGGGACATGGAGCTACATTATCATCTACCATGTCATTCCCGTGGAGAGAAAAACTACGTAAAGGAGGTTTTAGAGAGACTAGGTGCGAAGGTATCCTTCATGGATCTGGGATGCTGTGGAATGGCTGGGACATGGGGCATGAAGAGAAACGGTCATGGATATGACCTAAGCATAGAAATTGGGAAGTGGATGGCAGAACAATACGAGCAGACAGGCTCAGGAATACTCGTAACAGAGAGCACAATCTGTGCCCTACAGTTCCGCCACGTATCCTCGATGAAGGTTTTACATCCAATAGAGATAATCTATCCTACAGGTGATGGTAGATGACGAGGTATGGTAGAGGAGATAAGGGAGAGACGGACCTACTTGGAGGAATCAGGGTCCCGAAAGACGATGAGAGAATCGAAGCGTATGGAACGATAGACGAGTTAAACTCCTTCATAGGATTAGCCAAGACCATGCTAAGGGAAGATAAAGAGGTAGCCGAGATTCTAAGCAGGATACAGGGCCACCTCTTCAAGCTGGGCTCCGAGCTTGCAAGCCTGGGAACAAAGGCCGAGGGACGAACCCCATGTATAGTAGAGGAAGACTTACGGTTCTTGGAGGAGAATGTTGAGAGGATGGAATCTACGCTACCACCCCTAAGGTTATTCATATTCCCCGGAGGAACAACCGAGGCAGCCATACTCCACATAGCAAGGGCTATCGCCAGGAGAGCTGAGAGAAGGCTAACCACGCTTATGAGAAGATACGATGTAAGACCCATCAACCTATCCTACATCAACAGGCTGTCCACACTCCTATTCACCCTGGCCAGATACGTAAATCATAGAAAAGGTGTTCGAGAAGACGTTTGGAGGAGAAGATAAGGGATTAGATTTATCGGTAACCATTACCTATATGATTTATGGGTGAGAAGGGTGGAGGGCGGGAGGGTTAGCACAGGTTTGGTCATCGCAGGAGCATATGCCGATAAGCTACGTAGGACACTCTTTGCCCAATTGTCGCAGAGGATTAAGGCGGGTGAGATTGCGTCGGAGGAGGTTGCCAGGGCTTCGAGGGAGCTTAACTCATTCCTATACCACATACTCGTCGATAGGCTTAAAGTGGCCAAGGATGATGTAGTTAGGATTAGGGCTGACTACACTATAGATGAGGGAGCTGTAAGATGGAATTACAGGAGCATAGAACTAGAGATTTACCGCAAATCTAGAGAGGATGTCAAGAAAGTTATCGACGAAGCTCTTAAACATCTAGAGGAGGTTGTAGATAGGAAGATTACGCTGAGAGAGGCTGGCAGGACATCGCTGGGAGACATGGTCTACGAGCTGATGATAGGGGACGCCGTGGTGGGGGCACTCCAGGCCACCAAGATTGACGACGAACTACTAGTGAGGGGCGCAGCCTTCACACCCGACCCCATCTTACTAGAAGGCGCAAGGGTAAAGATTGATGGAAGAGACCCCGTGGAGGTCCTAACCGAGAGGGTGGAGGGGCTACTTGAGAAAGGTCGTAAAGTGGGTAGAGATGAGGCGGAGAAGACCATTAGCATGCTAATCGGCATGGTGGGGAGAAAGGCTGAGACACAAAACATGTGAAAAAGATTATTCAGCGACGATTCCATAAGTAGCTGGAGGAAAAGGTGGTTGGCTGAGAGGGACGAATATGAGAAATTAATGGAAAGAGTTCTGGCAAGGTTCCCCGAGCTAACCAGAGACGAGATAGAAGCGATGGTCGAGTCGAAGCTCAGGGAGCATCCATTACTCAACAAGACAGGAGCACTACTCCTCATAGCCGAAGAACTAGGAGCATTCATCGCCAAAGAACCTCCACCAGAAGCCCTAAAAACAATGGAATACACGAAGATAGTAGACCTAGTTCCAGGGCTAAACAATGTTTCTGTAAGAGGGGTGGCATACGCAGTCGATAAGCTCTCCGAGGTGAAGGGGCATAGAATCCTGAAGCTTAAGATAGGCGATGGAAGCGGGGTAATAGATGTTATATTATGGGATGAGCGGGCGGATGAGGCCTGGAAGCTTGGAATCAAGCCAGGGGACCTAATAGCGATCCTGAACGGTTATACTAGGGAGAGCCTGGATGTGGGCGGTGTGGAGCTGCACTTAGGCAGAGGAGGCTCACTAGCGAGGTTGGAGAAGGAGCCTGGGCAACCAGATGCTAAAAGCTTCTACATGGAGCTGGGTGAGGCTTTGGAAAGAGGGGACGGAACATACGACATCCACGCAGTAGTCTTAGAGGTCAGGGAACTCAGGAAGGTTGATACAAAATATGGAGAGGCATCGGTGAGGGAGATACTACTAGGAGATGAGAGGTCGAAGGCTGTTCTAACCGCATGGAGGGAGAAGGCGGAAGAACTAGGCAGGCTTAAACCGGGTGAAAAGACATACATAACCAGTATCCGCGTTAGGGATGGACGACTAAGCCTTACAGGTAGGAGTATCATAGCATTCACGGAGTCGCCCACCGAGGAGACCCTTAGGATGGTTGAGAGAAGGGTTCCGGAAACACTCAAGGCACTCGACGTAATCGAGAGGTCTGCGGGATACATGATAATCGCAACTGATGGGAAGGCTCTCCAGAGAGTCCTCATACCTCGGGAGCCAGACTTATCCACAGGCGAATACTTCAAGCCCCTAAACCCGGCGGTTGAGTTCAGGAGAGGGAGGATGTACATCGTGGCCGAGGACGTGGAGAAGATCTCGCCGAGAGAGGAGATAAGGGAACCCTCCCTAACCTTAACGCTGGGAGAGATACTCTCACCGGGATTCCATGAAACCAGAGACGTAATAGTCGAAGGCGAACTCTATCACAAGACGCCGGTAATCAAGGTTAAGACTAGGTATGGGGAGGCTGAGAAGATAGGGTTCTGGCTAAGGGATGGAGAACACAACGTCCAGGGCGTTGCGTGGAGACAGAAGGCTGAGGAACTCTCCAAGATACCCGAGGGCTCAAGGATAAGGCTCAAGTGGGTCAGCGTCATCCTTAATCCTTATGGAGAACCTGAGATACATTTGGAGGCAGACTCAAAGATAGAGGTGGAGGGTGAAGGGAGGAGTTGAGGGGGTGGGGAAAATGGCCAACACTTCAGGTGGCATTAGACCACGTAGAACTGAAGGAGGCAGCCCGCATAGCCAGGAGAATCTCACGACTTAAAGACATATGGGTTGAGGCTGGAACACCCCTAATCAAGGCAGAGGGAATGAAGGCGGTTTCCAGGCTCAGAAAGCTCCTACCCAACCACTTCATAGTAGCCGACACAAAAACCTTCGACGCCGGATGGGTTGAGGCCGAGATAGCCGTAAAAGCCGGAGCAGACATGGTAACGGTTCTAGGGGCAGCTGGAAGGGAGGCTATAGAAGATGTTGTTGAGGCTTGTAGAAGGCTTGGGGGGAGAGTATGCGTGGATCTTATAGGCGTGGATAATCCCAGAAGAGTCGCTAGGGTAGCTGAGGATTCGGGAGCCGACATGATTCTCCTCCACGTAGGTCTCACCCTTCAGAGAAGGGGTATGAGGGCCCCCGACATACTACGTGAGGTTGAAGAGACTGTAAGGAGCGTGGGTATACCTGTGGGCGTGGCGGGTGGGATAAAGCATGGGGAGGCCGGAAGATTCGTCAAAATAGGCTGTAAGGTCGTAGTTGTAGGGTCGGCTATAACTAAGGCAAGCGACCCGGCCGACGCGGCAAGGACCCTGCTTGAAGAAATCAGGTCTCCTTGACGTCTCTCAGAAACTCCAGCCCCTCTCTCAGGAGCGTTTCAAGCCCACCGTCCCTAATAGACCTCTCAACCCTCCCAAGACTCGTCCTCAAATCATTTAACACATCTAACGTCCATTTATTCTGGGTTAGTAGCTGCGTGAAGGTCTGGGCGCTCTCTGTTAGGGTTGCCTCCATCATGCCGAGAAGATTTCTAAAGCTTGTGCCACTCAGCATAATCGTGTCTCTTCTCAATTCTTTGGGAATCGTTAGGGAGGATGCAAGAGCCATCATATGAGTTAACGATAGAACGTATGCCATTACCTTGTCATGCCTATCAGCCTCGACACTGATAAATGAGGCTCCAGGAAACATCATCTCAGCGGCTTTAGCCTCCTCCTCGAGTCTCCTAACAGGAATCAGGGCAAACTTGCCTCCTTTAATGTCAGGCTCGTTTGGGCCGAAGAGCGGATGGACGGAGAGGGGAGTTATATGCTTGGGAAGCTGCTTAAGGGAGGATACCACGGGAAGCTTAAGGGAGGATATCTCCGCCAGGATTCCCTCATCCATCCTCGACCTAATCTCTGGAATAAGCGTGGGAATTACGTTGATGGGGACGGCCAGCAAGACAGCATCAACATTAACTATAGCCTCCTCCAGGCTTCCACAGCCCACCACACCATAAACCTCTAGGGAAGCTAATCTCGATTGATCCTTATCGTATGCCTTTACTTCCCTTCCAAGCTCCTTGAACTTCCTCGCAAACCATGATCCCACCGCCCCTGCCCCTATTACTGCAACTCTCATCCAACACTCTCCTCTAGGGCTTCCACAATTCTCC
>CAZHEC010000005.1:0-18317 GCA_964531465.1 uncultured Nitrososphaeria archaeon
CCACGCTTACCCCCATGCTAACGCAGGTTCCGAGAACCTGCTTCACGGCAGCCTTCAGGGTTTTAGCCCTCATGTCATTCCTCTTGAGCCTCGCTATCTTGACGACCTGCTCCATACTCAGGTTCCCAACCATCTCCCTTCCAGGAGCGCCTGACCCCTTCTCGACCCCAGCCTCCTTAACTATCAGGGCAGCAGTAGTAGGTGTTCCCACATTAACCCTGAACTGCTTCGTCTCCGTGTCGATTACGACCTCCACCGGAACCCTCATACCCCTAAACTCTTGGGTGACCCTGTTTATCTCCTCGACTATCTGGAGGACGTTTACTCCGAGTGGTCCGAGGGCAGGGCCTATTGGCGGGCCGGCGTTAGCCTCCCCTCCTGGAACTAGGAACCTTAGCGATTTCTCGGGCATACTACCTCACCTCACTTGACTGTTTCATAACCCTTACCTGGTCTGCGGGGACGGATATTGGGAGGGGGAATGCTGCGTCGCTAGGCTCTATGGTTACCTCGTTCTTGGGCCTATCTATCCTGATTACCTTGCCGCTTATTCCCTGGAGGGGGCCGGAGATTATCTCCACTACATCCCCCATGTTGATGGTCTCTATCATGGGTCTCTCGACTAGGTGTGGTATTAGCTCCTTCATCTCAACAGGCATGACCGGCCTAGCCTTAACATGCCTTATTCCTTGAGTTAGTAGGGAGACCTTCTCCTTGCTCTCGGCCTCCACGAAGATGTAGCCCTTGATGGCTGGGAGGAAGAGGATTGAGTGCACGTCCCTGTCCTCAGGCCCTATCCTGGCCTCAATTATCCTAACCACGTTCCTCTCCTGCCCAACCGTTACCTTAACCGCGAAGAACCTCGTCCTCCTGGCCTCCGACAACCTCCAACACCACGCTACAGGCTCTGTAATGCGAGTGCGAGGAACCTTATAATAAAGGCTATCAGCCCTATGACCGAGACCCCGAGCAGGGTAATCCTGAGAGCCAGCATGAACTCCCTTCTAGTAGGCTTCCTAGCGAGCCTAAACAGGGTTACAGTCGATTTTAGGAAGTCTCTAAGACCCATTCCACGGCCTCACGTGGCAGCCAACCATATAAGGGTTACCCCCTAATACCTCCATAGGCGAGTATCCTCGTCAAGTATCTCTGGAAGACTATTGCTATGACTAGTATTGGGAGCGTAGCTATCGTAGCTGCAGCCGATATGGCCTCCCAGTTTACTCCCTGAGCCTCCCTCATGCCTGCTATTCGGACCGGGAGGGTCATGACCTCGGTCTTGGAGAGGACTAGGGCGAACATGAACTCTGTCCACGACCAGATGAAGACGAAGAGGGCGGTAACGACTATGCCTGGAGCTATAAGGGGGATGACGACGTGCCTTAGGACGCCCAGCCTACCGCATCCATCTATGGCTGCAGCATCCTCCAGGTCTTTGGGAAGCTCCGAGACGAATCCACGTATCATCCAGACTGCGAAGGGGAGACCTATGGTTAAGTGAGGCAGAATTATGGCCGCGTATGTGTCGAGGAGGCCGAGCCTCTGCATAAGCAGGTAATATGGAACTATGACGACCACTCCTGGCAGGAACTTTATCGAGAGTATCCAGAAGGGGAGGGTGTCCCCGCCAACCTTAAACCTTGCGAAACTATATCCGGAGAAGATGGCGAGGATGCTTGAGATTACGGCCACCGCACCGGCTATAATCACTGTGTTCATCATGGGCTTGTAGACCTCGGGGATAGCCTCACCCCAATACTGGAGGTCCGGGTTAAGCGTGAAGAAAGATGGCGGATAAGTCATCAGCTCCTCCCTCGGCAGAATAGACGTCAATATCATCCAGTATATCGGGAAGAGCGCTATAACTAGGGCGACGAGATACAGCGCTCCATAGATTACGGTCCTGGCCCTCATGCCCTAATCACCCTAACCAGCAGGGTTAAGATTACCGAGAGCAGTATCACGATTATCCAGCCCATGGCAGCGGAGTATCCCAGCTCAAAGTATCTGAACCCAGCTATGAAGGCATAGAAAGTAACTATCTCCGAAGAGGTTCCCGGGCCGCCATAAGTCAGAACATAGACCACATCGAAGGCCCTCAGCATCTCCAAGACACGTATCAGTATGGCTACGAGTAGGACGGGTTTTAGAAGTGGCAGGATTATATGTATAAAGAGCCTGAGGCCGCTGGCCCCATCAACCTTGGCACTCTCAACAACCTCCTGCGGGAGGGAGAGGAGGCCTGCATAGGTTATGAGCATTATGAAGGGCGTCCACTGCCACGAGTCGATGAGTATCAGGGTTAGGAGGGAGTATTGGGCGCTGTTCACCCACCCTATCCCCTCAACCCCCATGAGGGAGAGAATGTAATTCACGGGGCCTGCGGTTGGGTGGAAGAGGAGCCTCCCGGTCCAGCCCACGGCTACGGGTATAACCATTGAGGGCAGTATTAAGGCTGTAACGAGCGCCCTCCGCTTTGTTAGGCTAAAGAGTAGGATGGCCACACCTAGGCCTGCGCCAAGCTGTATTGCTATACCTAGACCAATGTAGTATGCTGTTCTCAGCAGGGCGTCATGAAAACGGGAGTCATCGAATATTCTGAGGAAGTTGCCTAGTCCTATGAAGGGGTAGTCCTCGCCTGGATTGAGCCTCATCCTAAGGTCGGCGTTCCTGAACGCCACGTTAAGCGAGTAGACCAGAGGGTAGACTACGACCACCAGGAGGACGAGAATCGTGGGGAGAATTAGTGCCCATGCATAAAGCCTTCTAGAGGCTTTCACCATAACCTCTCACATGGGGTTGGGATATTCAGAATAAAAAGATTTGTGGAGAGCTTAAACGCTCTCCTAACCTATTAGCTCCCACATCTTACGGTAGAATTCCTTCTGCTTGTCCCTTCCAAGCTTATCGGTTATCTGCTCCCACTCCTTGGCTACGCCGTCGAGGGCCTCCTTTGCCGACGCTATCTCACCTGCAAGATACTTCGATATTCCCAGGTCGAGCTTGTCGAGGTATTCGAAGGCTCCAGGTATCTTGAGCAGCGGGAAGCCTTTCTCGAGGGCGACTGCGTATGCATCGAGCAGTGGGACGGCGTGGGGCTTCTGCTTCCTGAACCTGTAGCTATGGACGTGAGAGTATCTATAGGGGTCGAGGCCCGTGTCGGGCATGAAGTCGGTTGGAGCCATAACGTTCTCGAGGCTTGCCTCCGGCCCCGTGATGAACTTTATGACCGTGTATGCGGCCTCAGGGTTCTTGGAGCCCTTGACTACCGAGACGACCCATGCGGCATCCACTATCGTGTACTGGTAGAGCTTCCCATCTTTCTCCACTCCAGGTATCATGGCAACACCTAGCTGGGGCTTAGGCGGGTTCTCAACCGGGAGGGGTGCAAGCTCATCAGACCTCTTCCCCTCATCGGGCCAATGTATCCACATCCCTATGATACCCTCCTTCATAGCAGCAGTGAACAGCTCATCCCATTCGAATCCGAGCACGCCGGGCGGCGCCAGGTCCTTAGATCTCTTGAGGACCTCCAGGGCCTCTACGGCTGCGTCGGTGTTGATCAGCGGCTCCATGGTGTCTCTGTCGAAGTAGTCTCCCTGGCCATTCCTTGCGGCAGCCACGTATGGGACGTACCTGAAGAGGTACCAGTAGTAGCTTCTCCCCCTCCTGAGCTGGTCGGCTATGCCGAAGAAGTCCTTGGTGAGGGTGCTTCCAGCAAGCTTCTCACCCTTCTTCCTGGTGAAGAACTCGGCGATCTCCAGGGCCTCCTCCCACGTCCTTGGAACAGTTAGCTCCCTACCATACTGGGACTTGAAGTTATCCCTCTCCTCCGGGTGGTCGAAGAGGTCCTTACGGTAGTATAGGAAGAAGGTGTCTCCGTCGAGGGTTAGGGAGTAGACCTTGCCTGCCCAAGTGTTCTGGAAGTTTCGGTAGCCACTGATTATGTCTCCCCAGCCTGGGTCTCCCTCGGGCTTGCTCATGAACTCGTCTAGAGGCTGGATGAAGGGTTCGAAGTCCCCTATCCATGCAGAGTTCCACTGGATTATATCGTATTCGGGTGGCGAGGCCTGGATTCCGAGGAGGGCCTTGGAGTAGATGTCCTCAGGCGGGGTCTCCACAATCTCAAGCTCGATACCCCACCTATCCTTAATCACCTGGCTCCACTTCTTCCACGGAGTCGCCTGATGCCCCGAGTGAACCAGCGCCGTAATCTTCACGCCCTCGAAGGGCCTCGGAGGACCTGCAGTAACCGTCTGGGTAACGGTCTGGGTCTGAACGACGGTCTCGGTTCTAACCTCAGGCGGAGCGACCTCCGTAGGCTTCAGAGACCATCCCACGGCAGCACCCACGGCGAGGCCTGCAACAGCTCCTCCAACACCTGCCAGAAACTCCCTCCTACTAGTTCCTTTCTTCTCAGTCATACGCCTAGGTTCTCTTTATAGGGGTTTATAAGATTTTGCAACACGATACTGGAAGAGACGTTTTTACGGGGTTTGTTCATGTTGTTGGGGGATGGGCGGCCTGGAGGATATACTCGACTCGGTTGCTTCTCCCCAGAGATTGGGGATGCTTAGGGCCCTTAAGAGCAGGGAGCTCAGCTACACGGAGCTTCTTGAAAGTGCTGGGATGGATAAGGTGAGGGATGCGGGCAGGTTCACATATCATCTTAAGAAGCTTCTCTCAGCTGGGCTAGTGGAGTCCGATGAGGGTTCCCGCAGGTATAGGCTTACCCAGAAGGGGAGACTCCTATTAGAACACTTGGAGAGGATGGAGAAGGAGCTAGGTTCCAGGGCCATGATGATAGTTAGGAGAAGCCAGCATATAATAGAGCCATTCGATAGAAGTAAGATAGCCAGCGCTCTTGTGAGGGAGGCCGGGCTCACTCCGAAGCTTGCGGAGGAGGTGGCCATCATGGCTGAGGAGAAGCTGAAGGGACTTAAGGTGGGCTATCTGACAGCCTCCCTGATACGTGAGCTAGTCAATTCTATTCTCCTCGACATGGGGCTTGAAGAGTATAGGCATAAGCTCACGAGAGTTGGTATGCCTGTATATGATGTCTCGAGGCTCTTGAAGGCCGTCGAGAACTCTGGGACGCCGTGGATATTCGTTGATAAGACCTCTGGAGCGGTCTCCAGAGAGTATCTAACCCTGAATTTCCTGCCAAGGGATGTGGCGGAGTCCCATCTCTCGGGAAGAATAGACCTGCACGGCCTCGGGGGATGGCTGACGTCAATTTACGGAGTCATAATAAGAAATGATGTGATGGAGGACCTTGACAAGGTTCTATGGACGAGGAGAGAGCTTCTATTGGAGAGGCCGAGTAAGAACCTTCACAACTTAAGCATCCTACAGAATATACTCCACCCAGAGACACGGATAGCCCTTAAGCTGGACGACCACACACTAATTACAAGGCTAGAAAACATCCAACGTTCAAGGATGCTGGTCATGATTGATGCAGCCTCGCCTCCACAAGCCTCCCTACATAAGGTTGACGAAATCATTAGGAGAAGCGGTCTTAGACCAGTTTACTACTCTGGGGACGTCGTTCTTCCCTCTGGATACTCCGTGGATGAGGGCATAATACACTCTATCTCATCGCTTAATATTCCCTCGGCAGTCCTTGAGTCTAATAGAAGTCCAGGCGAGACCATAGAGCATGTTAGGGAGCTTGCCCAGCTTGCATCTCAAGCCGTATCAAGGGCGCTCAGATTATATCGGAGGCTTTATGGGGTGAGGGTCTCGGGGGCAGTCGCTCTATGCGGTCTCTACGAGTCTGCGAGGCATCTAACAGGCTCTCCTCCCTCGGTATCCAACGAGTCCAGGTCCATGATGATGGAGATAATCGAGGCTGCATCCCAGGGTGTTAGGAAAGGCTCTGGCGGGGAGCCGGTGTATCTGGTGGCTAAGGCGCCTAAGAGTGCTGCGGTGAGGATGGTTAAAGCCGACTCTTACAGGTTCGGCGGAAGAGAGGTCTCAAGGTTCACGGGCGTAGAGAGGAGGGAGTATAGCTGGACACCTATACCTCCCTGGGAGAGATTCAGAAGCCTCGAAGACAGACTCGCACTAGAGCTTGAGATTGCAGATAGGTTCAACGGTGGCTACTTCATGCTCTTCTCGAAGAGCAGGAGAGCCAGGATTCTGGAGAAGTTGTCGGAGATTATGGAGGATATGCCCGATAGGGGGAGGCCGACGTTCTCCCTAGCCTTCCAGTAAGTCATCTCTTTCGAGACCTTAGAAGCATGATGGCTTTAGCAAGGTCTCCGCCAGTATCTTTAAGGGCCTGCGCAGCCTCCTCCTCACTTACACCAGCCTGTGTAGCCACGAGGAGTATGTCGTCCTGGGATGGCTCATATGCCTCCTCGGAGACCGTCTCGGGAGCCCGCTCCTCGGTCTCCCCGCCTATGACCTGCAGTATCTTCTCACCCTCTATCTTCATCTCAACTATGTTTGGGCCACGGATCACTATCTCCCTGTTCTCGAACCTGACCACGACTTCCTCAGCCTGCCCAAGCTCCTTCAAGTCTAATCCCAAGTTCCCTAGAAGTCTTGACTGCATCCTCCTAAGCTGTCTTGGCGAGAGCTTCCTCAACTCCTCTCCACCATATATGACCCTACTTCTTCGGATTTAGTCTTTGTGTCCCTGATTCTGACTGCCACGCCCTCTGAGAGGCTCTTCATACTCCGTCCGGAAACAACTGCACGCCCTATGGCTAGCAGCTCTCCCATCTCATCTACGACTAAGGCCTCGTCTCCAGGTAGTAGGCTCTCATCAGCATCAACTACATGTCCGCACGTCAGGTCCCTTCCCTCCAAGACCCGTCTCACAGCGTCCTTGGCCGCATAGACCCTGAACCGCCTCCCTCCAACAGCTCTGGAGAGCCTCTCTGCACCATGTATAGTTAGGGCGAGAAGGCCGTCTGGTCTAACTGTAGCTAGCAGTATTCCGTTCAGGTATACCCTCCTGGGTCTCCCAGTTCCCTTGGATATCTCGATGGTGCTGTTGTCCGGGAAGAGGAGCCTACCCACACCTACGCCGAATTGATAGTCAGCTATCATTCTCACATATCTTAGGTTATCCAACAACCTTGAATCCTCCATCCACCGAGAGTCTCCGGAGCTTCTCGGCCAGATATGGGGGTGCCTCGGCATCCACCTTCACATAATCCTCACCATATCTTACATTGATTATCTTGGCTCTTCCATATAGCTCATTTAGAATCTTTGGTGTCCGCCCATCATAAGGTAGTGTAGCTTCCACCTTGATGAAGCCCCCCATCATCTCAGAGGCTTTGGCCTCAAGCTCCCTCAAGCCCCAGCCATACTTAGCCGATATCATGACGTATGGGTTCCTTACATCAAGCTCGGAAACCCTCTCCTCCAGGTCTACGCCGTCAAGCCTATCAATCTTGTTAAGGACTATTAGTGTTGGAACATCCTGAGCGCCTATGCTGCTAAGCGTGTCAAGGGAGGTCTCAACCTTCTCTCTCACCTGATCTAGTGGTTCAGAGAAATCGGCGACCAGCAGTATCAGATTTGATAGAGCTATCTCCCTGAGGGTTGCATAGAATGCCTCGACCAGGAGGGTTGGCAGATTTTTTATAAATCCTACAGTGTCGGAGAGGAAGACCGGTTTTCCATTGAACCTGGTTATCCTCGTGGTGGGGGTGAGGGTCGTGAAGAGCTGGTCATTAACCTCGACTTCTTCGTGAGTTAATGCGTTGAAGAGTGTTGATTTCCCAGCATTCGTGTATCCTGCCAGCGAGATTAATGGGAGGCCGAATCGTCTCCTCTCAAGCCTCATCAAGTCCATATGCCTCTTAATGTCCTCCAGCTTCCTGTTAATAGAGACAACACGCCTGTGAACCTCATCATAATAGACATCCGCCTCATATGCCCCGAGGCCATGGAACCCGGGCTGCTCACCCATCTTAGCAAGCCTAACCTTCTCCTTAGCTCTCGATAGCTCGTATTTGAGCTCGGCCAGCTTAATCTGTAGCTTAGCTTCTTTGCTATGTGCATGCATACTGAATATCTCAAGGATTAGCTGGGTCCGGGTCATCACGGGAACCTTGAGGGTCTTCACGAGGTTATATTCCTGAACAGGCTTCACCTCATTTTCAAATATTACCTTGGATATTCGGAGCCTCTTCACCGCGTCTTTAAGCTCTCCCAGTTTTCCAGGACCTATGTTGTATTTTGGATGTGGCCTCCTGACCTGTTTAAGCTGGTAGACCACCTCGTATCCAGCCGTCTTACAGAGTTCTCTAAGCTCGTCTAGGTTGTCCCGCTCTCCAGGGTTAATCCGCTGAACTATCGCTACCCGTTCCGCCACTTTCTCCTCCAGGCTTGAGAAAGCTGGCCCCCTCCTTAAACCTTACCTTTCCCTTTCTTTTCTCAGAAGGTCTCCGAGGCTAATTCCCGTGGATGGTTTTCCCATGTTGCTGTATGAGGTCTCCTCAAGCTCCTCAACAGGAACTAGGATACGGATGTTTAGTGTTTTCTCGAGTTTTCGGGCTAGGTCGAGGGACGGCCTGAACTCTCCCGACTCTATCTTCTTGACTATTGTTAGTTTCTCATTAATCATCTGAGCCAAATCCTCCTGGCTTAACCCCATATCCATTCTCGCCCTCCTAACAATCTCTCCATAGTCCTCCACAAGCTCTAAATCCTCGCCTGGGAGAATATCACGCCTCCTGCTCCTCCGAATCCTACTCATCACATATAAGAGCCATTAAGAACGTATTAAGGGTTTGATAAGCTATAAGGAGTGTTGATGAATAGGAGGAGGGTTGTAAAGATTCTGGGGGGTGTAGCCGCATTAACCCTAACTGGAGCCATTGCTTACAGGGTTCTTTGGCCTAAAAGCATTGGCGGAGAAGGTGTTGAAGCCGATGTTGAGATAGTCGCCGAGGGTTTGGAGGCTCCATGGAGTATCGCTACACTCGATGACGGGTTAATAGTATCTGAGAGGCCTGGGAGAATTCTTATTATTCGTGGAGGTGGGAAGAGGCTCATCAAGGAGTTTGATGTGGCCGCCGTGGGGGAGGCAGGTCTACTTGGGATAGCCCTTCACCCCGAGTATAACTCAAGACCTAAACTGTATCTCTACATAAGCTACTTTAAAGATGGAAGAATTATGAACAAGGTTGTCTCAGGGAGATTAGATATAGAAAAGCTTAGGCTAACCAGTTTTGAGGATATCATAGACGGTATTCCTGGAGCGGCTATCCATGATGGGGGAAGGATAAGGTTCGGTCCAGACGGGATGCTATACATAACGACCGGCGATGCTGCTCAGCCCAGCATATCCCAGGACCTAGGCTCCCTGGCGGGAAAGATACTGCGTGTAGAGGATGATGGCTCCATACCCTCTGACAACCCCTTCCCAGGCAGCCCCATATACAGCTATGGCCACAGGAACCCGCAAGGAATAGACTGGCATAGGTCAGGCGCACTACTCTCATCCGAGCATGGACCAGTAGGTCATGACGAGGTGAACCTAATACTCCCAGGGGAGAACTATGGATGGCCCCACACAACGGGAACCGTGAACGGGGATTTTGGCCGCAGACCTCTAATCGACTTCGGGCCTGTTAGCGTCGCCCCATCCGGCTCATCATTCCTCGGAGACCATTTTCTAATCGCATGCCTTAGAGGTGAGCGGATTATTCGTCTAAGGTTTGATGGTGAAAAAGTTGGTGATGTTGTGAGCCTCTTTGTAGGCGAGTTTGGGAGATTGAGGGACGTGGTTCCCGAGCCAAGTGGAGGAGTATTAGTGGCTACCAGCAATAGGGATGGGAGAGGGAGGCCGAGACCTGGAGACGACAAGATTCTGAGAATCCACATAGATTAATCATGGATAAAGTTATTAACTATCACAGAGTTTTCTCCTTAGGGAGGTGGTTGTATGAGTTGGCGTAGGAGGAGGTCTCCCTTCTTCAGATTCTTCGAGGAATTTGAGGAAATGATGCGGGAACTCGACGAGATGTTCTCCCGCTCATTCGAGGAACTAGAGAAAGAATTTCCCAGAAACCTAATCAGGGAGAGGAGGACGAAGGACGGAATTATAAGAGAGTTCGGCCCGATAGTCTACGGCTACTCTATAACTATCGGCCCGGATGGTAGGCCGAGGATAAGGGAGTTCGGAAATGTTAGGCCTGGCGGTGAAGCAGAGATAGTCGAGGTAAGTGATGCCAGGGAGCCTCTGGTGGACGTATTCGAGGAGGATGATAAGGTTAAGGTTGTCGCAGAGGTTCCAGGAGTTGAGAAGAAGGACATAAAGCTAAACGCAACGGAAAACACCCTCACAATCTCGGTTGATAACCCCCAACGCAAATACTACAAGGAGGTTGAGCTGCCAGCAAAGGTTGACCCCAAGAGCGCCCAAGCATCCTACAAGAACGGCGTCCTAGAAGTCGTCTTAAAGAAGGTTGGGGGAAAGGGTGGCGGATTCGAGATTAAGGTAGAGTAGCTATGAGCAGCGATTACGTGGAGCTGAAGGTTGCGGAGGCATATAGTAGAGATATAGGTAGAGGAATAGCTAGGATAGACCCTGAGGCAGCCGCTAAACTAGGCCTGAGAAGCGGAGATATACTCGAGATACGGGGCTCCAAGAGAACCTACGCGATATACTGGCCCGCATACCCCGAGGATAAGGGGAGGGGCATCATAAGGCTTGATGCTCAGACTAGGAGCAACGCAGGCGTAGGCATAGATGATAAGGTCTCTGTCAGGAGGGTTGAGGCCAAGCCGGCTAAGAGGATAGTCTTAAGCCCCCAGGAGCCCTTATACCTCATCGGAGCAGAGCAATACGTCCATCAACTACTCTCGGGAAGAATAGTCTCCATAGGAGACACCATAACAATCTCCGTCCTAGGCAGGAAGATACCGCTCACCATCACGGCCACGAGTCCAGGCGGACCAGTTATAGTTGACGAGTCAACAGAGGTTGTCGTGAAGGAGGAGCCTGCCAAGGCCGTCCCAGAGGCGGTTCCAAGGATAACCTACGAGGACATAGGAGACCTAAAGGACGCCATACAAAAGATACGTGAGATGATAGAGCTGCCTCTCAAGTATCCGGAGCTATTCGAGAGGCTTGGGATTGAGGCGCCGAAGGGAGTCCTCCTACACGGCCCACCAGGAACGGGTAAGACCCTACTAGCAAAGGCCGTGGCAAACGAGGTAAACGCAAACTTCTACGCAATCAACGGGCCTGAGATAATGAGTAAATTCTATGGTGAGAGCGAGGAGAGGCTCAGGGAGATATTCAAGCAGGCCCAAGAGAACGCGCCAAGCATCATATTCATAGACGAGATAGACGCGATAGCGCCTAGGAGGGAGGAGGTTACGGGAGAGGTTGAGAAGCGTGTCGTGGCCCAGCTCCTCGCCCTAATGGACGGGCTCCAAGCACGTGGAAAAGTAGTAGTTATTGGTGCTACTAATCGTCCTAATGCTCTTGACCCTGCTTTGAGGAGACCCGGAAGATTCGACAGAGAAATAGAGATAGGTGTCCCCAACACGGAGGCGAGGCTCGAGATACTCCAAGTCCATACAAGGGGCGTCCCCCTGGCGGAGGACGTGGACCTAAAGAAGCTGGCCGAGATGACTCATGGGTTCGTGGGAGCGGACCTCGCCGCACTGGTCAAGGAGGCTGCCATGAGGGCCCTCAGAAGGGTTCTCCCCAAGATAGACCTTAAGGCTGAGAAGATTCCCGTGGAGGTTCTCAACGAACTCAAGGTAACAATGAAGGACTTTCTCGACGCACTTGGAGACATAGAGCCCAGCGTTATGAGGGAGATTACCGTGGAGGTTCCGGAGGTTCATTGGGAGGATATAGGCGGGCTTGACGAGGTTAAGCAGGAGCTTATGGAGGCGGTTATATGGCCTATCAAATACAGGGACATCCTAAGCCACGTAGACGCCAAGCCGCCCAAAGGAATACTTCTCTATGGTCCGCCTGGGACTGGTAAGACTTTGCTTGCTAAGGCTGTTGCTACTGAGAGTGAGGCGAACTTTATCTCGATTAAGGGGCCTGAGGTCTTGAGTAAGTGGGTGGGAGAATCCGAGAAGGCGATAAGGGAGATATTCAGGAAGGCTAGGCAGGCGGCTCCATGTGTGGTCTTCTTCGATGAACTCGACGCTATAGCACCCGTTAGGGGCGGTGGATACGGAGACTCAAGAGTAACAGAGAGGGTGATTAGTCAGCTTCTAACAGAGATGGATGGCCTGGAGGAGCTCAGGAACGTGATAGTCATAGCGGCCACAAATAGACCAGACATAATAGACCCAGCCCTCCTCAGGCCAGGTAGATTCGACAAACTAATCTATGTCCCACCACCCGACAAGCCAGCACGCAAAGAGATATTCAAGATACATCTTAGGAAGACGCCGCTGGCAGATGACGTGGACCTGGATAGGCTGGCCGAGCTGACCGAGGGATACACCGGTGCAGATATAGCTGGCGTGTGCGGGACGGCCAAGATGCTGGCGGTGAGGGAGCATCTGAGCAGATACAAGGGCGAGGACGCGAAGGAGCATATAAAGGAGCTTAAGGTTGCGTGGAGACACTTCGAGGAAGCACTAAAGAAGATTAAACCGCTGCCCAAAAAGGAGATGGAACTCTACAAGCAGGCTGCGGAGAAGGTTGCCAGACTCACCGCCTAAAACCTACATCTCCTCGAGCACAGGTATCCCAAGAATCCTCATGGCATTGCCTAGAACTATCCTGAATGACTCTACTATACCTAGCCTGAACTTCCTTACGTCGGGAGGGGCCTGGAGAACCGGGACACGCTCATAGAAATTATTGAATTCTGAGGCAAGCTTGTAGGAGTAGGTTGCCAGGGTTTTTGGGGAAAGGTTTCTGCCAGCTTCCTCGACCACATCGGGGAATGATGCAAGCATTCGTAGGAGATTCTTCTCCGCTTCACCCACATCTCCGGACACATTACCAGATGGAGGAGAGTCGGCCTTCTCCAGAATCCTACATGCACGTGCATAAGAGTATTGCAGATACGGTCCCGTATTCCCCTCAAGACGCATCATTTCACTCGTGTCCAACACTATTAGCTTGTCTGGGTCAGGTTTTATGAGGGCGTAGCGTAAAGCCCCTACAGCTATCTTCTCTGCCACCGTCCAGACCTTCTCTTGACTCCAGTCAGGATGCCTGTCTCTGGTCTCTTTAGCCGCCGTATCTCTGAGCATGTTGAGAAGTGCATCCACCTTTACATATAGCCCCCGCCTACCACTCATATGGACCATCTGTTCACCCCCCTTCGGCTTATACCCTAGATTGACAGCATCCTTCACGCCCAAGGCCACAACTTCATACCCATAGTGGATGTATCGCTCATATGGGAGGTTGAGTAGCTTCAAGGCATACCTTACAATCTCCTGAGGCCTCGTCTGCCTAACATCTATAACATTTATGGAGAGGTCTACCATCCCGAGAGGTCTCCTTAATCTACCCTCCCTATCAGTTACTAGTATCTCTGTCCCATCCGGGTTTCTCCCCCACACATGGTAGGTGAAGTCCCCCTCGACGCCTCCTAGTTTCCAGGCTGCGTATGCTATGTCTCTGGCCACGTAGGTTGTGGTTCCATCGCTCTTTACCAGCACTTCGTCTCCCTCCTTGGAGAGCCTCGGATGCCCTGAGAGGTCGAGGAGCCAGCATCCCTTCTTAGACCCCTCCTCCGCCAGGTAGGCCGCACCACCCTCCTTAAGCCTCCCGAAGACATAGCTCCATAAGTCGAGGTGGAGGATGTCGCTCTCCATGTTCAATATATCATATCTTGCCCCGATCCTCCAGCAGGTCTTGAGCTGGTCTCTGAGAACCCTGTCAACCACCATCCTGTTAACCTCATAGTAGCGCCCTTCTCCGGACTCTATGGCCTTCGCTATCCTCCGCCTCTTCTCAGCTAGCCCGGGATCCCCATCGACCATGGCCGAAACCTTCACATAGACTATATCTCCACAGTATTCGTCGAACCTCATGCCTTGGGGCGGCTCGAGGCTATAGCCGAGTTCCGTGAAGCCCATCACTACGTCAGCCATCTGGGAACCGCTATCGTCTATGTAGTTGAGGACTGTTACCTTGTATCCTAGGAAGGTTAGGAGCCTGTATAGTGTGTCGCCTAGGCATATGTTCCTAGCATGTCCCACATGGAGGGGCTTGTTGGGGTTCACGCTTGTATGCTCGACCAATACGTGCCGCCCTCTCCCCAGATCATTCGAGCCGTAGCCCTCTGACTCGGAGAGTATAGTGGAGATGATTAGCGATGCATATCGCTTCCAGTTGACCTTGAAGTTGATGTATCCGCCTGCAGCCTCTACATCGGACACCAGCCCCTCCCCCACCTTTATCCTTCCAACGATCTCTCCCGCAAGCTCCACGGGGTTTCTTCCAAGCTTCCTTGCTAGCTCGAAAACCGAGTATGACGCCTCGCCATACCTGAAGCTCTTCGGGGGTCCGACCTTAGGCTCCTCTACGCCTGCCTTCCTAAGGAGCATGGATGCTTCCTCTAGAACCCTCCGATAAACCAGGACCCTAACCCCTCCCGAACCATCCATATGCTCCTAGAATTTAATCCCTCAATAATTGGGGACTTCCTGAGTTTATATCTAGGTTTTCGCCGGATGACTTTGGGATGCCGGCTAATCTGCCAGCCGAGGCCCAGAAGGCCCTGGCCAAATATCAGGCTGCTAGGACGCCTAGGGAGAAGATTAAGGCTTTGGAAGAGGCCTTGAGCCTTATTCCAGCCCATAAGGGGACTGAGAAGCTTAGGGGTAGGCTGAGGAGGAGAATTGCGGAGCTTAGGAGGGAGGAGGAGAGGAGAGCAGCGGCCAAGTCTGGTAGAAGAGACTACTTCACAGTCCCGAGGGAAGGCCATGCACAGGTCGCCATAATAGGTGCAGCAAACTCGGGGAAATCCTCCATACTGAGAGCCTTAACTAATGCAAAGCCATTAGTCGCACCATACCCTTTCTCCACACCTAAGCCCACGCCAGGCATGCTACTACACCAAGGCTACGAGATACAGTTGGTGGAGGTTCCGGCGATATTGACTGAGGAGCTGGAGGAGACCCAGTTCACTGGGAGGGGGCTAGGTCTCGCTAAGAACGCCGACGCCCTTCTTATAGTCCTGGATGGTGCAAGCCGTCCCCTAACACAGCTCAGCAGGATTCTCAAGCTTCTGGACGAGGTGGGTGTAAGCATTAAGCCCAAGAGGGCTGAGGTGATGGTTGAGAAGAAGGACAGCGGAGGTGTAAGGCTTGTTGTCTTCGGAAGCCTCAAGGCCGGATATAGAGATGTTGAGGAGCTTCTCAAGAGCATAGGGATAAAGAACGCTGTAGTAAAGGTGTATGGAGATGCCGAGCTGGACGACATAGAGGAGGCAGTCATACGGGAAGTAATGATAAAGAAGGCGATATTAGTCCTTAACAAGTCCGACGCCGCAGACCCAGAGACGGTAAAGACCCTCAAGAAATTCCTCCAAGACCATGGAATACCATTTATAGCGATCTCCGCGGAGAAGGGTGAAGGACTCGAATCACTTAAGGAGAGGATACTCGAGTCCCTCCAGTTAATCAGGGTCTACACCCAGAAGAACGGGGTCGTGGCTAATGAGCCGATAGTGGTTAGGAAGGGAACCACGGTGAAGGAGCTTGCCGAGATAATCCATAGGGAGATGGCGGAGAAGATGAGGTATGCCAGGGTTTGGGGGAAGTCGGTGAAGCTTCAGGGCCAGCAAGTAGGCCCAGACCACGAGCTAGAAGACGGAGACGTGGTCGAGATATACACCTAGTTGAAAACTTTTATGGTGATTGTTCATGTGTTCCGTGGGATGGCTCTGGAGGCAGTAGAGTCAATACTACTCGCAGTTCTGGTCGCTGCATCGCTCGTAGCCGTGGAGTCCGAGAGGCTGACACGGGCCGTGCTAGGATTCCTCGTATTCACCATAGCGCTTGGAGCCATATTTATCTTCCTTAACGCAGCTTACCTCGGATTACTTGTTCTCCTAATATATGCGGGCGCCGCTATAGCGCTTCTCCTAATGGTTATTATGCTTACACGGGGGAGTGAGGAGGGGTGAGGGTCTCAGAGCTGATAGGCTCGATAACATCCATCTTCTTCGCCTTCATACTCTTCTTCAGCCTTGCCAGCAACCCACCAATCCATATAGCGTGGAAGAGGACCAGCGAGCTGATAGCACCGGGAGACCTCCAGCTACTCGGAGCATCCATGGCCGAGTATATCTGGAGGAACCTCTTCCCAGCTCTCGTGGCTCTCATCTTGGTAGCAGTAGCCCTAGCAGTATCACTATACACTCTCCTTAGGGGGGGTGAGTGATGGCTCTCCCAACATTCTACTACCCATTAGTATCCGCCCTAATTTTCACTATTGGCGTCTACTGCCTCGCAACCAAGAGAAACGTGATAAAGCAGGTGATAGCGATTGAGCTCATGGTGAATGCGGCGAACCTGAACTTTGTGGCCTTCGCCTACACCCCCGCGGGAGTAGACCCACTCGGCCTAAGCTTCGTCCTCCTCTCCCTAACCGTGGGAGCAGCCATAACAGCAGTAGCCCTGATACTCGCAGTCCAGATATACAGGACCTACGGGAGGCTCGACGTGGAACTACTACGCAGGCTGAGACGCTGAATCCCAGGAGCCTTGAGATACAGGTTCTTCGCAACCACCGTAACTGGTCTAGAGGACCTGGCCGCCGGGGAGTTCAAGGAGATAACGGGGCTGGAGGCTCGGCCGGATGTGGGTAAGATATTCTTTGAGGCCGAGATGGAGCAGGCTGTATTAATCAACATGGCGTCTAGGATGCTTCACAGGGTCTTCCTGCTCCTGGCCAGAGAGGATGTGGGAGACCTTGAGGACATCTACAGGATAGCCTACAAGATAGACTACACGGAGGTTATCGGGAGGGAGCAGAGCTTCGCAGTCAGGGCTGAACGCCACTCCAAGCACTACCCCTTCACCAGCATGGACATAGCGGCCACCGTTGGGAGAGCCATAATCAACAGGTTCAGGGACGAGACCGGGGTTAGGCTCAAGGTAAACCTCGACGAGCCCGACGTTGAGTTCTACTGCCTCCTCAGGGACCATGAGCTCCTGATAGGCCTCAACACAACCGGCCAATCCCTCCACCGACGATACTACAGGGTCTTCCACCACCGAGCCGCCCTAAACCCGGTGATAGCGGCGGGCATGCTCAGGATAGCTGGATGGAGGGAGGATGAAGGCCTGCTGGACCCTATGTGCGGAGGGGGAACCATACCAATAGAGGCCGCCCTAAAGGCTTGGCGGATACCACCAGGCCTGAAAAGGGGAGATCTAGCACTCAAGAAACTAATTATTGTGGACGAGGAGATTCTGGGCAGGGTGGCCAGGCGGCTTGAGGCCTCGGTGAAGCGGGGGGAGCTAAGGGTCTGGGGTTCAGATGCCTCGCCCAAGAGCATAGAGGGTGCGAGAAGAAATGCCGAGAGGGCCGGGGTGCTTGAGGCCGTGGCCCTAGAGGTCAGGGACGCCCTCAGGATGTGGGAGTGGCTCAGCTGGGAGCCGGAGCACGTGATAACCAACCCGCCCTACGGCCTCAGAATGGGGATAAGCGACATAGAACGCTTCTACCAACGCTTCCTCGAGAGCCTAGGCAGGGCGGCTCCAAACGCCAAGCTGACAGCCATAGTCTCCAAGCCCACAGTCTTCACCAGAACCCTCCAGAAAACCAGCTACCAAGCCACATCAAGCCGCCAAACCATGCACGGAACCCTAAGAGCCACAATAATAACCGCCCAGAAAAAATACTTATAAGCCGCCAAACAACAAACATACCCGGAGGCCACGGCGCGACGGCGGTACCGCCCCAGACAAAGGGGAGCGACCCTCCCCGGAATGAAGGCGGCGGCCTCCTCCCGTGGCCACAAGATGGGGACCTAAGCCCAGAACACGCTTAGGTCCAACACGGGGCCCCGCGTAAACCCCCCGAAGAGAGGCCTACTCCCCAGGCCAGACTCCGGTTGATCCTGCCGGACCCCACTGCTATCGGGGTGGGACTAAGCCATGCAAGTCGAAGGTCCCCGGCTCCGGGGGCCTGGCAGACAGCTCAGTAACACGTGGCCAACCTGCCCCAGGGAGGGGGACAACCCCGGGAAACTGGGGCTAAACCCCCATAGGCGGCGGGTTCTGGAAGGACCTGCCGCTGAAAGTGCCCGTGGGGGATGCTCTCACGGGCAGCCCTGGGATGGGGCTGCGGCCCAGCATGGTTGTTGGTGGGGTAACGGCCCACCAAGCCTATAACGGGT
>CAZHEC010000006.1:0-9879 GCA_964531465.1 uncultured Nitrososphaeria archaeon
AAAAGATTGCGAGACTGATAAATGCCGGAGAAGACGAGGTAATCTTTACGAGAAACACTACCGATGCATTAAATCTTGCCGCAAGAATGATCTCTAGAAAGATGGGTGAGGGTGATGCAGTCGTCTTGACGGAGATGGAGCATCACAGCAATCTTGTTCCATGGCAGATTCTATCTAGGGAGAAGAGGCTAGAGATGCGTTTCATACCATTTGACGAGGATGGATACCTAGATCTACATGATGCAGAGCGTCTGATAGACGATAAGGTAAAGGCGGTTGCATTAGTTCATGCTTCGAATGTGCTTGGGACGATAAATCCCGTTAAGAAGATTGCGGCCATGGCCAGGGAAGCTGGTGCATACACTCTGGTGGATGCCGCCCAGTCTGTTCCCCACATGCCCGTAGATGTTAAGGAACTAGGGGTGGATTTTCTGGCCTTCTCAGGCCATAAGATGCTTGGGCCTATGGGTGTGGGGGTCCTCTATGGGAGAAGAGAGGTCTTGGAGGAGATGGAGCCGGTCTTTGGAGGCGGAGAGGCGATAAGCGAGGTAAGGCTTAAGGAGACTAGGTGGAGGCCTCCCCCATGGAAGTTCGAGCCAGGGACTCCGAATGCGGCTGGAGTAGTAGGGTTGGCGGCCGCCGTAGATTATCTGACCTCAATAGGGATGGAGAATGTTAGGAGGCATGACATATATCTTCTCAGGAGAGCTTTCAAGGAGATGGAGGACATAAAAGAGCTCAGAATATATGGCCCTAAGAAACCTGAGGACAGGGCAGGCCTCATAGCATTCAATTTATCAGATATCCATCCGCATGACCTGGCCTCATACCTAGACCAGCATGGAATATGCATTAGGGCTGGTCATCATTGTGCTATGCCTCTTCATGAGAGGTTGGGTGTTCCAGCAACGGCGAGAGCAAGCTTCTATATCTACAACACGGAGGAAGAAGTCGGGATGCTGGCCGAATCCCTGAGAAACGCTCTAGAGTTTTTTAACGTTTAGAAAGTCGGCTCAGTATAGATGGAAGATACTCTATCTCTAGAAGACCGAGATGCTTGAACTCCCTAAACTTCCTCCAATACCACGTATCTATGACCGGAATCACTCCCTCGAGTTCTTTAACCGTCTTTGCGGTGAGTTCCACGCCTTCGGAGTCAAGGTCTAATAGAAGTATTACTCTCCTGTTTCCTCGTTCCTCCAGATATCTCCTAAGTTTTCTAGCGGATTTAAGGACGAATATCCTGCCCCTCACCCCAAGCTCCCTTAAGGCCTCGGCATCCTTATACCCCTCCACTATTATAGGGGTCGAAGAGGCCTCTTTAGCAAGATTCTCGATAAGGAATTTCAGCTTCTCCAGGTCTTCCAGCATCCTCCTCTTGGCCATGAAAAACACACCTAATCCGACCAAAACTAAACCATTCCAGCCCTACTTTAACCATTTATTGACCAGATAAAAGCTGGTTATCATGGGGAGGTAATCTCATCTAGGATACGGAGGTATTATCAAGCCTTTTATCACCTGAATTTTCAGGGGGGTCTCCTGGGGGTGTAAAGTGTGAAGGTAGTTACAGTTCACCTTCCGGAAGCATACATAGAGGCCATAGATGAGCTGGTGCGTAAGCGTATCTACCCGAACCGTGCAGAGGCCATACGCATGGCTGTCAGAGACTTCATCAGGGAGGAGGCAGCCATAAGTGAGTGAGGACCTGCTCATAATACCTCATGAAGGTGGAGACGTAAGGATAACATTGATAGGCGTGGGCGGAGCCGGATGCAACACCGTCAATAGACTCATCTCCATAGGACTCAAAGGAGTAAAGACTATAGCTGCAAACACGGATGTCCAGCACCTCGACATGATAGAAGCTCACGAGAAAATAGTCCTCGGAAAAAGTGTAACAAGGTTCCGGGGTGCTGGCGGAGACCCATCGATGGGGAGGCAGGCTGCTGAGGAATCCATAGACGAGATTAGGAGAGCGCTTGAAGGAGCCGATATAGTATTTGTCTCCGCAGGTCTAGGAGGTGGGACAGGGACAGGCGGGGCGCCCCTGATTGCCGAGGTCGCAAAAGAGCTTGGCGCAGTTGTGGTAGGCGTCGTAACACTTCCCTTCAAGTTCGAGGGAGGGATAAAGAAACGCATAGCTCTTCAGGGACTGGAGGAGATGAAGCAGAACTGCCATACAGTAGTCGCAATAGACAACAACAAGCTACTCGACCTATATCCACAATATAGTCTGAAGACGGCCTTCTCAATAGCAGACGAGGTTATAAGTAACATGATAATAAGTATAACCGAGTCCATAGCCAGGCCAAGCCTCATCAACATAGACTACGCAGACTTCAAGACAATAATGATGCGTGGAA
This sequence comes from uncultured Nitrososphaeria archaeon, assembly GCA_964531465.1. Lineage (GTDB taxonomy): Archaea > Thermoproteota > Nitrososphaeria_A > Caldarchaeales > Wolframiiraptoraceae > Benthortus. Next base: position 2,367 of record CAZHEC010000006.1, read on the forward strand.
ATCTAGCGGCACTCGGAGTAGGGAAATCCTCCACACCTAACCGGGCCGAAGAAGCCACATTCACAGCACTCCAAACACCCCTACTAGACATAAGCTACGAGGGGCTAACGGGAGCAATAGTCCATGTAACAGGTGGTGAGGATATGAAGATAAGTGAGGCCGCCCGCCCAGCCGAGATAATCTCAGAGTTGATGGGCGACGACTCGCTGGTCATCTGGGGCGCACGTATTGACCCGTCCATGGACTCTCAGCTGCAGGTCTCGCTGATACTTACAGGAGTTAAGAGGGAGGAGAAGGGGGAGCAGGTGGTAGAGCAGAAGCAGGAGGAAGACCGTAAAGAGGAGTCAAAGGGGTTCAGCGAGGACGACCTTGAGAAGATCATGGAAGAGCTAGGGATAAAGACCGTAACCTAGGCGGGAACCCTCTTCCTTATTTTTCTTAATCCCTCAATTTTTTCTCTAACTTCTTCCTCGGTTATCTTCCTGAATAGGGGTTTAGGCTCGTTTATTGGGTGGCCGGGCTTCAGAGTCTCCCCCGCATCTCTCCATCTAAGCTCCTCAAGCCTTTTCGGATAATTCATGTACCTGAGTATTTTTTCTGAAGTGAAGGGTAGGTATGGTGCGGATATTACTGCGAGGGTCAGCGTGAGCTGTGCCAGTGTGTAGAATGTTGTTTCAGCTACTTCAGGGTTCTTCCATGGGGCTTTCTCGTTAAGATACTTGTTCCCCTCCTGGGCGAGCTTAAGTATAACTCTTAGCCCGGCCTTGAACTCGCATCTCTCAAGTAGGTCAGCTAGCTCCTCAGCATATCTAATCCTCTTCTCTAGAAGACTTCTTTCCCTCTCCGCAATCTCCCCCGGCCTAGGAATCCTACCTCCAAGTCTCTTATAGATGAATGTCAGGACACGGTGCACCAAGTTCCCATAGGTTGCTATTAGTTCTCCGTTGATTTTCTCGGCGAAGTCTTGCCACTTAAAGTCGGTGTCTCTTCCCTCAGGGGCTATGGCCGCTGCGTAGTATCTGATCATGTCTGGGTCATAGTCCTTGAGGAGGTCATGGAGCCAGACAACCCATCCCCTGCTGGTTGAGAGTTTTTCTCCCTCAAGATTCACGAACTCATTGACCACGACATTGTAGGGTAGTATGTAGTCTCCATGGGCTATCAATATGGCTGGGAATAGTATTGTGTGGAAGAATAGGTTATCCTTACCTATGAAGCAGTATAGCTTGGTCTCACCGTCAAGCCAATATTTCCTCCACTCATCGGGATTCCCAGCAACATTCTCGGCCCAATCCCTGGTAGCGGAGATGTATCCCAGGAGATTCTCAGCCCAATTATAGATTACTTGGCCTTCGGCTCCGGGGAAGGGCGCCGGCGGACCCCACTCATAATCCCTGGTTATATCCTTATCCTTGAGACCCTCCTTCTCAAGCCATGACACGGTCTTATTGTATGTCCCCCTTCTCCAATACTTCTTATCCCTGACATACTCGAGGACTTTGTCGGCCAACGTGCTGAGTCTAAGAAAGAAATGCTTCCTACTCCTTATCTCAGGTCTCGTGCCGCACAGGCTACACCTAGGCTCTATTATCTCGGATGACTCATACCATGAACCGCATACCTCGCATACATCCCCATACTGGTTGGGTGCTCCGCAGACAGGGCATGTCCCCACCACAAATCTATCCGGTAGGAATATCTTATCCTTTGGACACCACCATTGCCTAATCTCCTTAGGGTAGATGTAGCCTTTTTCCCATAGCCTCTTGTAGAACTCCTCGACAACCTTATAGTGTATTGGCTTGCTAGTCCTCGAGAATATGTCGAAGCTTATTCCGAGCCTCTCGAAGACCTCCTTCTGTATGGGATAATACTTGTCGCACAGCTCCTTGGGGGTTATCCCTTGCCTTATAGCCTCGATAACTATGCTGCTAGCATTCTCATCAGTCCCGCATACAAACACTATATCGTCCCCACGCATCCGCCTAAATCTGGCGAATATGTCGGCTGGAAGATAGGCTCCGGCTAAGTGGCCGAAGTGCCTAGGAGCATACGAGTATGGTAGCGCGGCTGTAATGATATACCGGGCTAGGGCTTCTCACCCCTTCCCTAAATTCCTGCCTGAACACTTTAAACCCTAGCTAGTTAATAAGCATTTATCAACGAAACAGGGTATACATAGGTCACCTACTTCAGGGAGAGTTAATAATATCTGGTCTGAGTGTAGAGGGGGAAGCCTGGATGCCTATACAGAAAATCACGGAGGACATCTATCTCATAGATACCCTCGCTTTAGGCTTCAAGGAGTTCATGGCATCGTATCTCATCCTAGGCGGGGAGAAAAACGCGTTAATAGACCTTGGTTATGCGTCATCATTCCCCGTGCTAGTCGAGTCTCTGGAGGAAATCGGGCTAAAACCGAAGGATGTAGATTACCTAGTCATAACCCACCTACACTTAGACCACTCAGGAGCCGCATCCCTCTATATCAAGTCATCAAAGGATAGCATAATCTACTGTCATCCCAGAGCTGTCAAGCATCTTATCGACCCCAGCAGACTTGTTGAGAGTGCCGGAGAAGTTTATGGAGAATATATGAGATTGTTCGGTGAGATCGGCCCTGTTCCACGTGAAAATATACGTGAGGTTAAGGATGGTGAGGGGCTTTATTTAGGAAGCCTGACGCTGAGGATTATATATGCTCCTGGGCATGCGCCACATCAGATAGCTGTTTATGCGGAGGAGAATGGAGCCTTAATTACCGGAGATGCTGTATCAGTCCAGCATCCTTCATCACCCTTCAGGATACCCGCCACGCCTCCTCCAAGCTACAATCACAGAGACGCAATAACAACCCTTAAGAAATTAGAGAGCCTAAACCCCAAAAGAATCCTAAGACCCCACTTCGGAGAAGCCCACGACACCGAAACCTTCTTCGATGAGGAGGTTAAGGTTCTAGAAACTTGGAGAAGGGTAGTTAGTGAGGCAATAAACTCCGAGAAAGACCAGGAAGAAGCCATCAAGAAGGCGATAAATGACTATACGAGGGAGATGGGGGTGGACTTAGATCGAAGCCCGCTCCTTACACCACTTGTCCTAAGAATCTCTTTCCAAGGTATGAGAAAATACCTGGATGAACACTCGAATTAATTCTTCACGCATATGTGGAAAGCTTATATCTATTGTATAGTGATTAAGGTTTGTGGTGAGAATTTGGATTTCAGGTTATCTGAAGAGCAGTTGGAGATAAAGCGTGCTGTCAGAGAATTTTGTGAAAAGGAGTTCAAGCCTGAGCTTGCATTAGAACTCGATGCTAAGGAAGAATTCCCTATGGAGCTTTATAGAAAGGCTGCTCAGCTTGGAATAATCGGCATATCGTTTCCTGAGGAATATGGAGGTCAGGGATACGGATACCTAGAGACCTGCCTAGCAATTGAGGAGGCATGTAGAGTCGATTCATCTCTAGGGCTAGCAATAATGATAGGTGTTTTCGGAAGCGAGCTTATACTCAGGCATGGAACCGAGGAGCAGAAGGAGAAATATATACCAAAGGTCGTGAGGGGTGAGTATATCTCCGCCGCAGCTTTCACCGAGCCTTCGAGGGGGAGCGATATAACTAAGATGGATACCACGGCCGTGAAATATGGAGACGAATGGTATATCAACGGGACAAAGACCTTCATAACCAACGCTCCCATAGCAAACTTCTTCATAATCCTATGCCAGACAGATACAAAGGTTAGGCCGACATATAGAGGTCAAACACTCTTCGTGGTAGACCGAGATACACCAGGACTGGAAGTAACAAAGCAGAAGAATAAGCTCGGCATTAGATGCTCACCTACAGGCGAGGTGGCCTTAAGGGATGTTAAGGTAACTGACTGGAATGTGGTCGGAGAGCTTAACAGAGGATTTTACCACACCATGGAGTTCTTTGATAGGAGTAGAGTTGTTGTAGCCGCCCAAGCCGTTGGAACCGCTCAAGGTGCATTCGAGATAGCGTTCAAGTATGCTAAGACGAGGGAGGCTTTTGGACAGCCGATTATCCAGTTTCAGCAGATAGGATGTAGACTAGCGGAGATTTCAACCAAGATAGAGGCCGCAAGGCTTCTAACATACAAGGCCGCCTGGCTCATAGACAAGGGAGAGATGGACCCCATGCTAACATCCATGGCGAAGCTCTATGCCAGTAGGATAGCAGTTGAGGCAGCAGACGCAGCAATACAAACCCTCGGAGGCTACGGATACATGGGTGAATACAGGGTAGAAAAATACCTAAGAGACGCAAAGATAACCGAGATATACGAGGGAACAAGCGAGATACAGAGGCTCACCATCTTGAGATACCTGTTAAGAAAGTTTTAAATTAGCTGGAGGTGAGTAATACTATATGAGTAAGTCTTATGAGACTATTCGGGTTGAGAGAGAGAAGAATGTTGCCTGGATTATTCTCAACAGGCCTCATAGGCTTAATGCCTTGAATGATGTTATGATGGAGGAGCTTGGAGATATTCTGAACATTGTTGACGATGACCCTGGGGTTAGATGTGTGATTATAACAGGTGAGGGTGATAGAGCTTTCAGCGTCGGCGCAGACATAACCCTATTTCCCAAGGCAACGCCGACGATGGCGAATACATTTTCCCTGAAAGGCCAGAAAGTATTCTCGCTGATAGAGGAGATGTCGAAGCCCGTGATAGCTGCAATAAACGGGTATGCTCTTGGTGGAGGGCTTGAGCTAGCGCTTGCATGCGACTTCAGGGTTGCGGCGGAGCATGCCGAGCTTGGAAGCCCCGAGATAAACATCGGTATAATCCCTGGATGGGGTGGGACTCAGAGACTTGTGAGAATCGTGGGGCTGAGTAATGCGAAGAGGCTCGTTATGCTGGGTGAGAGGATAAGTGCTGAGGATGCCTTCAAGATGGGATTGGTGGATAAGGTAGTCCCCTACGAGAGACTACGGGAAGAAACACTTAACCTTGCAACAAAACTTGCAGAAGGTCCACCCATAGCCCTGCAATACGCTAAATATGCGTTGAACTTCGGCTCCCAGGCTCCTCTCGAGGTAGGGCTAAGGCTAGAGTCCGCACTCATGGCACTACTATTCTCAACCAAGGATGTGAAACGTGGAATAGAAGCGTTTATGTCAAAAAGTAAGCCCGAGTTTAAGGGTGATTGACCACGAGGCGGGTTGCAGTAATCGGAGTAGGGCATAGTAAATTCGGTGAAAGGCAGGACGTAAATGTTAAGGAGCTAGCATTCGAGTCCATAAAGGAGGCAGTGGAGGACGCCGGGATAACTCCCAAGGATATATCATACTTATCGGTTGGCTCGATAGGGGTGTGGTATGAGGAGCCTCTACCAGCAGTAGCAATCGCAGAATACTCGGGGCTGAGCGGAGCCGGGCTTTACAAGGTCGAGGCCGCATGTGCGACTGGAAGCGCCGCCATACATACAGCATATAGTGCTATTGCCAGCGGTTACGTGGATTTAGCGTTGGTCGTAGGCGTTGAGAAGATGAGGGAGGTTGATACACTTACTGCTATGGAGCTTATGGGAAGGGCAGGCTCATATCTTTGGGAGTTCGAGAACTTCGGACTAACATTCCCAGGATATTACGCCCTATATGCAACAGCCCACATGAACAAGTTTAGAAGCACCGAGGAAGATCTCGCACTAGTAGCAGTCAAGGCTCACAGCTATGGTGCGATGAACCCGCTAGCCCACCTACGAAAAGAGATAAGCGTGGAGGAGGTCTTGTCATCCCATGTCATCGCATGGCCCCTGAAACTATATGACTGCTGCCCGATAAGTGATGGCAGTGCTGCGGTCGTCCTGGCATCCGAGGAGAAGGTGAGGGAGCTCGGAATAGATACGCCTGTATGGATAGCAGGGATAGGCATGTCATCTGGAACAGGAACCCTAGCATACAGGGAGAACTATGTGGGACTAGAGGCTACGGTCAAGGCATCTAGACAAGCCTACAAGCTTGCCAACGTCTCCCCAAGCGATATAGAGGTTGCAGAAGTTCACGACTGCTTCACCATAGCCGAGATACTCGCATATGAAGACCTAGGATTCTGTGGAAAGGGTGAGGGACACAAGCTGATTAGGGAAGGTCAGACCGAGGCTGGCGGAAAGATCCCCGTAAACCTAGACGGCGGACTAAAATCCAAAGGACATCCAATAGGAGCTACCGGCGTCTCCATGATAGTGGAGCTAACAAAGCAGCTACGCGAGGAGGTCACGCCAAAAAGCCGCCAAGCACCATTAAAAAAATACATTGCACTAGCGCACAATGTCGGTGGGACGGGGCATTACTGTTATGTAACCATCCTAAGGAGGTGAGTCTGATGAGTGAGATGCCGACCATACGTTCAAGGAAGCTTGAGATAACGTATAATATTCCGATAAGCAAGACGTTGAGATTTTGGGAGGGATTAAAGGAGGGGAAGATATACGCCTCTAAATGTAAAAAATGCGGAGAACTCTACTTCCCTCCAGTTGCAGATTGTGGTAAATGCTACACATCCGATATGGATTGGGTTGAGTTGAGTGGTGAGGGTGAGGTGGAAGCATTCACCCATATAATAGTTAGGCCTGTAAGCTTCCAAGATAACCCTCCATACACTGTGGCCATAGCTAGGTTAAAGGAGGGTGTAAAAGCACTCGCGTGGATAACAGGTGTGAAGAAGAAGGATGTGAGGATTGGGATGAAGGTGAAGCTCGTTCCAAAAATTACCGAGGATGGAAGGCTTACATACGAGTTCAAGCCATTATAGGTGGTGAACTATATGCCTGATGAGATTAGGAAGATTGCTGTTATAGGTGGAGGAATGATGGGGCATGGAATAGCTCAGGTTTTCGCCATGAAAGGATATAATGTAAGCCTACTAGACATAGACGAGAATATCCTGAGGAACGCTATGCAGAGGATAGAGTGGAGTCTCAGGAAATTCGTGGAGAAACGAAGGATTAGAGAGGAAGATGCGGAGGCAACACTCTCGAGAATAAAGCCGACAACTTCCTACGAGGAAGCACTAAAAGATGTGGACTTCGCAATTGAGGCAGTCCCAGAGAATCTTGAGTTAAAGAAGAGGGTGTTTGCGCGTGTTGATGAGCTTTCGCCCCCCCACACGATAATTGCCAGCAACACTTCAACCCTCAGCATAACGGAGATGGGTAAAGCCACCAGCAGACCTGAAAAAACCGTGGGAATGCATTGGTTCAATCCTCCACAACTTATGCAGCTCATCGAGGTTGTTAGGGGTGATGATACAAGCGATGAGACTGTTGAGAAAGTGTTGGAGCTAAGCAGGTCTCTTGGGAAGACACCTATACTATGTAGGAGGGATGTTAGGGGATTTATAGTGAATAGGGTTTTAGGCGCAGTGTTCAATGAGGCTTACTGGACATATCATAGAGGTGAGGCAAGCATGGAAGGGATAGACTCATCGGTAAAGTTCTCGGGAGGGTTCCCCATGGGATGGTTCGAGCTAAGCGACTACGTAGG
>CAZHEC010000006.1:9889-17614 GCA_964531465.1 uncultured Nitrososphaeria archaeon
GGCCCTGCGAAGAAGTCGTAGAGCCATTAGTAAGGGAGAAAAAACTCGGACAAAAGACGGGCCAAGGATTCTATGATTGGAGTAAGGGAAGGCCCAGAATACCCTTCGAGCTGTCAGACGAATACGATTATGAGAGAAGCTGGGCTGTGGCGGTGAATGAGGCTGCATGGCTTATACACGACGACGTGGCAAACCCGCAGGACATAGACGTGGGAATGAAGTTCGGAACGGGATGGCCTCAAGGACCATGCGAATACGCTGACAAGAAAGGACTCGATAAAATACTCGAAAAACTGAAGGAACTTTACGGGAGATACAAGATGGAGATGTATAATCCATGCCCCTTACTGGTGGAATACGTTGAGAAAGGCTGGACCGGAAAGACTTCTGGAAGAGGATTCTACAAGTATTAGCCTTTCGCCTCCCTCACCTTCTCAATCAACACGGGAACTATCCTGAAGAGGTCCTCCACGACACCATAATGGGCGACATTAAATATCGGCGCATCCGGGTCTTTATTCACGGCTATTATTAGTTGGGAGTCCTTCATTCCCTGGATATGCTGGAAAGCTCCACTTATACCTAATGCTAGGTAGAGTTTCGGCTTAACGGTTTTGCCCGAGCTTCCAACCTGCCTATCCTGCGGAAGCCAGCCCTTATCAACTATAGGCCTGGAGCATGCTAAAACACCCCCCAAGGCCCTCGCTAACTCTTCCACCTGCGGAATATTCGACTTATCCTGGATTCCTCTACCTATAGCAACTATGACCTCGGCAGAAGATATATCCACCTCCCCCTTCTCCGGCATAACATATCCTAGGAAAACCTTCGAGTCATCAACCTTAACCTCAGCATGTCTCCTAACAATCTCTCCGGACTTATGGGGATTAAACGGCTTAACGATACCTTGACTCAAAGTGAGAATTATCGTTCCAGGATGATTTATTTCAACCCTTGTAAATAACTTCCCCCCATATACTGGCCTGACAACTCTAACCAAACCATCTGACAACTCTATATCAATGCATCCAGTAACTAATGGCACGTTTAATGATGCTGCAAGACTTGGAGCTACCTCAACGCCGTAGGATGTGTGGCCTATTAACAGGAGTCTCGGCCTCCTCTCCCTAACTATATCCTCGAGTACCCTCTGGTATATGCTTGATATGAAATGTTCCGCAGAATCCTCTTCAACTAATATCACATTATCACAGTATTCGGTCAGTTGCCCGGCTAGTTTTTCTACGTTCTTTCCAATTATTACTGCGATGATTTTGCGTTGGTTTTTCTTGGCGAGTTGATTGGCTTTGGAGAGCATCTCAAATGTTATATCCCTAATCTCTCCAAGCCTATGCTCCACCAATACTGCTATCTCTTCCATTATAGTATCCCCCTAGACTTAAGAATTTCTATGATCTTTGAGGCCACTTCTTCCGGGCTTCCCTCAATAATCTCAGCTCTCTCTCCAGCCGGCGGCTCAAAAAACTCCTTAACCTCGATCCACGAAGATTTATCGGTTATTTCCCTGAGATCCAGCCCTAGCTCCTCCAGGTTCATGGTCTTTATCGGCTTACGCATGGCTCTTCTTACACCCATTATGGAGACATACCTAGGTTCATTGATTCCTGTCTGGATTGAGAGTAGTGCTGGAAGCTTGACCTCAAGGTTTTCCTCCATCCCACCCTCAAGCTCACGTCGAACAATAACAGAACCATCCTCCAGCTTTACCTCCTTAACAAGCGTAGCATATGGTATTCCGAGAAAACCTGCTAGGGCAGGCCCCACAGCCCCATACCCATCATCGCTAGACTGCGCACCAACAAAAATTAAGTCATACTGGAGAGTGCTGACTGCAGCCGCCAGAACCCTTGCAACCGCCATAGGATTCCAGAGATTTATCCTAGGGTCTGTGATTCTCAGAGCTTTGTCAGCTCCTTTGGCAAGACACTTTCTAAGGGTCTCATCAGACCTCTCATCTCCAACTGTTATAACTGTAACCTCTCCACCACGACTCTCCTTAATTCTTAACGCCTCCTCCAACGCATACTCATCCCACTCATTTACATCGAATACAAGCCCAGACTCATCAACATTTCTCCCATCAGGAGTAATCCGTAAATCCACCTCAGATACCTGCGGAACATGCTTCACACATACAATAATATTCATGAACTACACCTCTGCTGGTCTTCTAAGAACTATTATGATGGACTTGATATAAAGATTCGCAGAGCATATGGCAGAAAAATTATTAGCCCTTAAGCCTTCCTATAGGTAGGGCTAGATGGACAAGGAATGTGGCACTATAATTGATTTTCATGTCCATCCATTAACTAAGATTGTCGGAGCCAAGAATCTTATCAAGGAGATTAGGGAAGCTAATGTAGAGATGACCGTGTTACTCGCCTTAGACTTAGACTCATCATACCTAGATAATGATGAACGAAGGATTCAGTTTCTGGAGTCATGTATTAATGCTGGAATGGGATACAACACACGCATCATTGAAGAGGTTAAGTATATCTTGGATATAGGTCATGTAAGTAATGAGGAAGTTGCAAGTATAGTTAAGAGTTATCCCAGAATGTTTGTGGGGATAGGGTCCGTAAATCCTAACCGGGAAATCCATGAAATCAAGAGAATCCTGAAGAAGATAGACGAGTTAGGATTAATAGGTGTAAAGCTAATCCCCACTTTACAGTTCTTTAATCCTTTAAAAGAGAGGAAGAAAATGGAGTTAATTCTGGAATTCTGCGAAAGACATGACAAACTCGTGGTATTTCATACTGGATGCGACCCATCTATCTGGGAGAGCCCAGAATTATCACGGAACTCCCACCCAAAGTTGCTGGAGCCATACATTCGGAGGTTCAGGAAAGTTTCTTTCATTCTCGCTCATATGGGCTCCTATAGTGCGAGATTTCCGGGGATATGGTTTAGGGATGCTGTGGAGCTTGGGAAACTTTATAGTAATGTCTGGTTTGATGTCTCTGCAGTTCCTTATATTCTAACTAGACGCGAGTTCGCTGATATTGTATCTAGGGAGATTGGCTGGAGCCGTGTCTTATTTGGGTCTGATTACCCCGTGTTTGCAGGTGAGAGTATTAGGTCGATTCTAGATTACGTTATGTCTCATCATGTTGTCTCTGATGGGGATTTGCGTATGGTTCTTCGAGATAATGCGGTCAGGCTTCTAGGTCTCTAGCCGCCCTTATTAGCTTTCTTTAGTTCTTCCTCCCTGAGAACCCTTCTCAGGATTTTCCCAACCATGCTTTGGGGTAGCTCACTACGGAACTCAACCTCCCTAATTGCCTTGTAGGGAGCCACTCTCTCGTTAACGAACTTCTTTATCTCCTCCTCCGTGGCCTTTGCACCCTCCTTTAGGACTACGAATGCCTTCGGTATCTCCCCCGCTACTGGGTCTGGTTTACCTATTACTGCCGCCAACTTCACGGCTGGATGCTGGTAGAGAATGTCTTCAAGCTCACGTGGATAGACACTGTATCCCTTGTATTTTATGAGATCTTTCTTTCTGTCTGTTATGTAGAAGTATCCGTCCTCGTCCATCTTCCCGAGGTCTCCTGTGTAGAGCCATCCATCCCTTAAAACCTGGGAGGTCTCCTCAGGCCGTTTCCAGTATCCCTTCATAACTTGAGGTCCCCTAACTATTAGCTCCCCGACCTCGCCCACAGGCATCTCCTTAGAGCCGGTCTCCACATCAACTATCTTGGCCTCCGTGTCAGGCCATGGTATACCTATAGAGCCGACCTTAACCTTCTTCATTGTGGGGTCTAGCGGGTTGCAGTGAGTAACTGGCGAGGCCTCAGTTAATCCATATCCTTCAACAAGAACCGAGCCTGTTAGCTCCATGAACTTTCTCTGGATCTCAGGAGGGAGAGGAGCAGCTCCAGAGATGCAGAACTTAATCGACCTAAGATTGTATTTATTCACATCAGGATGATTGACGATAACCGCATACATTGTGGGAACACCGGGGAATAATGTTACCTTATACTTCTCTATTGATTCTAGCACTTGTTTTGTGTCAAAGCGTGGGAGAAGTATCATGGTTCCTCCTGAGTAGATGCTGAAGTTCATCACGACGGTCATCCCATAGATATGAAAGAATGGGAGAACTGCCAGGGCCGTGTCCTCACCTGGCTTGGCCCTGAGCCAAGCAGAGCATCCAACCGCATTGGATATTAGATTAAAGTGTGTCAGCATGGTGCCCTTCGGGAGACCGGTTGTCCCACCCGTATATTGCAGAACTGCTATGTCCTCCAAAGGATTAACCTCAACTTTCGGGGGGGTCTCCGATGCCCCCTCAACAAACTCCTTAAAGAAGTATATGTTCTTTCCCGGCTTAACCCTATGGCCTGGAATCTTCTTTAGTAATCTTCCAAGAAAAGCTTTGAGCCCCGGCATGTAATCGCTGATGTTTGACACTATTACGAACCTGACATTGGTGTTCCTCCATATTTTCTCAAATCTTGGGAATAATATATCGAGTAGAACTATCGCCTTTGCCTCGGAATCCTTTAGCTGGAACTCAAGTTCCCTTTCAGTGAATAACGGGCTCACACCTGTTACTATTGCCCCTATCTTCATAGCTCCATAGTATGCGATTACGAACTGTGGGGTGTTGGGTAAATATAGGGCTACTACATCTCCCTTTCTAATGCCTAGGCTATGTAAAGCCGAAGCAAACTTATTAACTAGAGAGCCAAGCTCCTTATACTTTATCCTCCTACCAAAAAATATCAAGGCATCTTTATCGGGAAATCTTGACACGGTTTGCTCCAGCATCTCAGATAAGGAAATCTTAGGATAATCTATTGTCTGTGGGACACCCTCAGGCCAATTCTTCAGCCAAGGCTTCCTATCATATAATGAGGTCTCCTCAGATGACATTTACATCCAGTCCTAGGTATCTAGAGAAATAAAAATCTATACAATGCATTTTTGCTTAAGGTTTCTTAAATGGATTTAAGTCTTCTATAAGCTTGGAGAGAATATATTAGGCTGGCTAATCCATTGTATCATTGTAATGTATTCACTTGCAGACGAGGTTAATGAACCATTTAGGGAGAATTTCGCCCTTCTTCCACCCGGAACACAGCTAATCATGTATATAGTCTTGATACCTTTTGCAATAATATTCCTTCTAGGAATTTATAGGAGGATGGAGAAATATGGGTGGGATGCTATCAGGGAAGCGCTCAGAAACCCTAAACGGTTCATGAAACATATGTTTAGGTATGTTATACTTCAGGCTAGGATACTTAGCGATAAGCCTGCAGGAGTAATGCATTTAGCGGTCAGCTATGGTGTATTAATCCTCTTCATCGGAACACTACTAGTCTTCATAGACAATGATATTTTTGAGCCTCTGGGCCTAAAGCTGCTCGTAGGCTCGCCATACCTACTCTTTGAGGCAATACTAGACCTATTCGGCATCATATTCCTCATAGGCATAGTTATTCAGATTGTGAGACGTGCCTCCATAAAGAATAAGCTGAGGTCCAGGCTGGAATATAGCCTGATTGTTTGGGGCTTATTGTTCATAGGTGTGAGTGGTTTCCTGCTTGAGGGAATACGGATAACCCTGCAGAGACCTGGATGGTCTGCTTACTCCTTCATAGGCTTTACACTCTCCTCGTTAATAACATCGTGGAATCCTCCAGCAAACCTACTCGGCCAGGTCTACTCGATTCTATGGTGGATCCATGCACTAGTAGTCTTCAGCCTCGTGGCGTATCTTCCATACTCTAATCTCAGACATACACTCATAGCAATAATATACTCTAGCTTGACTTGGAAGGCTCCCCGGCTTCCCCAGATTGCAGAGACTCCATTTAGGTTAGAGAATTTAGATGATGAGGGCGTGGAGGAGGTTAAGGTAGGGTTTAGGAAGATAGGAGAGTTAAGCTGGATTCAAAAGATGGGTGTGGATGCATGCGTGGATTGTGGAAGATGCGAGTATGAATGCCCTGCACATGCCTCTGGGACACCACTCTCGCCCAGAAACCTAGTCCAGAAACTTCAAGACAATATGTGGAGGAACGAGAACACGAATCTGATAGAGTCTAAAATAATTACATACGATGAGTTGTACGCCTGCACTACCTGCGGTGCCTGCGTCTCCGCATGTCCTATAACTATTAGCCCGCTTGAATATATCATGGAGTCTAGAAGAGCGGTGGTCATGGATGGACGGCTTGAGAGAAAGGCCGCAGAAACGTTGAACAATTTAATCAGGTCGGGGAATCCGTTCGGGCTTCCACGTATAGAGAGACGGAAACTCGTTGAGGAGCTCGGAGAATTGGGTGTGAAGACTGTTGAGGAGAATCCTGAGGCCGAGTATGTCTATTGGGTTGGCTGCCTCTCAACCTACGACCATAGGCTGAGGGCTATAGTTAGAAAAATCGTGGAGATTCTTGGGAGGGCAGGGGTAAATTTCGCAATAATTGGGGAGGGTGAGGTGTGTAGCGGAGAACCTGCAAGAAGGCTTGGGGAGGAGGGGCTTTTCCAGGAATTGGCTTACCAGAATATCCAGACATTCATGAAGTATAGAATACGAAAACTGATAGTTCATTGCCCTCACTGTTATCAGGTGTTTAAGAACGAGTATCGGGAACTCGGATTAGATGTGGAGGTGATACATCACTCGGAACTTCTCGGAAAACTTGTAGAGGAGGAAAAGATTAAGCCCAAGAAAGGTGAGACCATCACCCTACACGACTCATGCTACCTGTCAAGATACAACCACATCATAGATGAGCCTAGAAAAGCTCTAGCAAGCTTAAACATAGTGGAGATGAGGCGATGCAGAGATAAAACTTTCTGCTGTGGAGGTGGCGGCGGAAACTATTGGAGTGAAGTGAGGAGGGCTAAGAGGGAAAGCATTCAACGAGTTGAAGAAGCCATGGAGACGGGAGCAAACATAATCGTAACCGAGTGCCCATACTGTCTAAGCATGATTGAAGATGCAGTAAGGACGTTAGGAGCAAGCGACAAGGTTAAGGTTAAGGACCTCTCGGAACTCTTCTAACCCTTCGGGCTGCTGAGTAAGGCCGCTAAGGCGAGTGTCTCCGCATCCGCCAGCAAATTGTCTATCTTACAGTACTCGTTTGGTTGATGGGCCGTCATGTCCGTTGTATACCAGGCTGGAGCTGGAAGCTTTTTTCTCCTGAAGAATGTGGCGCATGTTCCTCCCCCTATTCCAACTATTCTAGGTCTGAATCCTCTAGAAGTTCTTATTGCATCGGCTAGTCTTCTAACTATTGGTGCGTCAGGCGAGGTTGGCTGAGCAGCGTCAGTTCTAACAACAACTTCCACGTCTACCTCTGAGCCATAGGACGTGCAGAACTCCTGGGAGAATCTCTCCACAGTTCTTAACACTTCGTCCAAATCATATTGGGGGAGGATGCGGCAGTCAAAGTAGAATATATCTGTTCCTGGAACTGTGTTTATGTTGTCTACATTCTTCTCCTTTTTTGTTGGCTCGAATGTTGATTGGGGAGGCTCGAAGAGGGGGTCTACCTTGCTGTATTTTTCGTGTAATAGGTTGTCCAAGGCTAGGGCTAGCCTCATACCTATTCTATGTGCGTTTAATCCCTGCTCTGGCGTGCTTGCATGAACCTGCCTCCCCTTGACCGTGAATCTTAGCCATAGTAGATGCTTCTCTGCCACTTCTATTACATCTCCCCTAGGCGTCCCATAGTC
>CAZHEC010000007.1:0-17130 GCA_964531465.1 uncultured Nitrososphaeria archaeon
CAGCCCGCATCTGCGAGTCTATATTGAAGGAGGATTGGTCCCCAAGCCTTCATGTAATCACCTTAATAGAGGCTCTCCGCAACCTTCTCAACAACCCTAATCCCGACGACCCTTTAAACACCCTGGCAGCAATGGAGATGAAGTTTAAACCTGAGATATTCAAGGCAAGGGTTAAGCAGTATATCGAGCTTTTCGCAAAGCCTGAGCAAGCTTTGATCTGAAATCATTTATTAGGATAGCTGGAGGATGTTTGGGGGCTATGGGGAGAGGTGATGGGCTGGAGCGTTATGAGAGGCAGATGCGCGTAGAGGGGTGGCGTCAAGACCTTGTCATGCAATCCTCTGTAATGGTTGTGGGAGTGGGTGCAATAGGATGCGAGGTGGCAAAGAATCTCGCCCTAATGGGTGTAGGACGCCTAATCCTAGTCGATAACGATGTTGTTGAGCTATCGAATCTTAGCAGACAGATGCTTTTCACTGAGAAGGATATAGGGCGACCTAAGGCGGATGCCGCTGCAGAACGATTAAGGGAGATGAACCCTCACGTGGAGGTAGAGGCCTACTACAGGGATGTCAGGGAACTCGACCCAACCCTCTTCGAGAAGACCCAGGTCTTCTGCTCATGCCTAGACAACTGGCCTGTCAGGAGATGGCTAAATTCCATGGCAGTCGAGATGAATAAACCTCTAGTTGACGCAGCTATGGAGGGGCTTGTAGCAAACCTACAGACCGTGATACCCGGCAAGACAGCCTGCCTGGAATGCCATGGAGAAGATTTAGTACCGAAGGAGGTCCAGTTGGCTGAGTGCACATTGAGGAGACGTAGGCCAGCCGACCTGATGGAAGACCTGAAGGCTCAGGGAATCGAGATTAGCTTGAGTATTGCTGAGACGCTCTTCAACGCTGGAATAAAGACGATCTTCGACTTGAAGTATTCTCAGGCAGACCTTCTAAAGAAGTTGGAGAGGGATGTCCAGGAAGCTGTTCGTGAGATACAGGATAGGTTAAAGCCCCGTATGCCAGCCCTCCAGAGCATAGCCTCCACTATAGGTGGAATAGCCTCCACAGAGGTCCTTAAGATAATTCATGGAGGCTCCATAGGAAAACCAATACGCGGTCTTCTGGTCTATGATGGCTCATCTGGTAGATTTACGAGGGTTAGACTTGACCGCATGCCCCACTGCTTTGTATGCGGGGATGAAGTGAGAGGGGAGGGCGTGGCTATGTCCATAGACCCTGGCGAGGATGTGGCCTCACTCAAGAGGAGGATAGCCGAGACGCTGGGGTTCCCCGACCCAGAGATACTCTACAAGAAGTGGAGGCTCAGGGACGAGCAAACCCTGGGAGAACTCGGCATCAAGGACGGCGACGTAATATATGTGGAGACAAGCAGGAGATATACGCCTATACCCATACGGCTGATACTAGGGGGGAAGAGTTAATTATCCCTTACATATCCTCTGTCTCAGTATGCCGAGAAGAATTGTTGTAGGAAAGCCTGTGAGTAAGGGGTTCTGGGACCCTTGGGAGGGTGGAGGCGTTCTACAGCAACCTGAGAGAGAGTCTAAGAAGGTCTGCGTAATCTGTCTCTCCGAGATACATGAAGAGGTCCCCACCCTAGAATGCCCCCACTGCGGGGCACTAGGCCATAAAAACTGTTTTGACGACTGGATAAGCCTGAAGGGGTCTTGCCCCTTATGTAGGAGGACCATAACAGGTTAGACTTAAGGTGTAGTTATGATACATTATCTCCGCTGGTTTGAGGGTGAGGGTACGTGAGCAATGAGGGTGGAGATGAGGAGAAGGTAGTGGAGATAGAGCTCAGCTACATAGATACTCCAGGAGGAAGGAGGGTGGCTACATACGAGTCGGCTAAAAGTCTAGCTGAGGCATTGGAGGTTCTAGACGAGGCGGTGGCAGAACTCGAGGGAAGAATAGGGAAGCTTGAAAGGCTTGGGGGACTAGCGAAGGTCTTAGAGAAACTACTTGAAAGAATAGTCTCGATAGAGAAGTCTCTCTCCGAGCTTGAGAAGAGTGTCCAAACCGACCTGGGCGATATATCCGATAAGGTCTCAGCTCTAGTTGATGCTTTTGGAGAACTTGCAGAGAGGGTTCAAAGGATAGAGGATGCGCTTAAGGGCTAAGGAACGCCCTTCTAAGGTCTCCAAGTATCTTCTCCAATCCACTACGCTTCTCCTCAAGCTCTCTTATCTCGGCTTCTAGCCTCTTCTTCCTCTCACTAAGAGTGGATAATTCGCCTCTTAGCTGGGCAAGCCTTTTCTCCAGCGCTTCTGCCTCCCTCTCCTTCTCCCTAAGCTTGGCCAGGGAATCCTTTAGCTCCGCCTCCCTCCTCACAAGCCTCTCAAGCCTTATCTCCCTTAGCCTAAACTCCCTCATCATCTCCTTCATTATCTCCTCCAGCTTGTTCCGTGTATCCTCGAGCCCCGTTAGGTATCTCTGTGAGAGCTCCGCTATCCTGTTCTCTAGCTCTCTCTTCTTCTCCTCCAGCTCTCTTATTTCGGCCTCACGTAGCTGGAGTCTCCTCTCCCTCTCCTCTATCTCCTGCATCCACTTACGTAGCTCCTCCCTCATTGTGTTAAGCTCCGTCTTCTCCTTCAGCAATGAGTTAATCTCTTGCTTAAGGGCCTCACGCTCCCTACTTAGAGCGTCAACGATATCTTTTATTCCCTCCTGAACCGAGAGAAGCATGTTCTCGTAGTATCTAACTACCGCAAGCTCTTCTGCGACCTTCTCGGACTTCTCTAGGAATGATGAGAGCTTGAGTTCCCATTCCTTCGGCTGCTCCCTAATCTCTGATAGAAGCTCTATTGTGCTTCTGAGCCTCTCCTCAAGCCTCCCCATACTATCCTCTATCTTGGATGAGACGTTCTCCTGAAGGTCTTTAATCTCCTCCTTCAACTTCTCCTCGAGTTCGTCAAGCTGCTCCTTCTTCACGCCCACAAAAGGACTCATGGTTCCCTCTAAGCCTTAACACACGGGTATAAAAGTATGTTCTACTACGCCATGGACGCCAATTCTTATAAAAGAGTGTGTGTATGAGGCGTTGAAGAGCTGTGGAAGGTAGGGTTATAGTTGGCCAGGAGGAGGTTGCGGCCAGATTATACAAGATAGGGGCTGGTGCAGCCTCGGTTGGAGCCATACACATACTCTCTCTTCTCCTCAGCTGGTTTGTAGAGACTAATGGAGGCTTCACAGTCCCACTCACCGGCTATGTTTTCCCAGAATCATTAATCCTATCTCTCCTAGGAGGATTATTGGCGGGAATAGGTCTTTTAGCGGGATACCTTGTCAAACGTGTCGGGTTAACGAAGCTACTCATAGGCTTATTCGCAGTATTGGGCGGACTTCTGGCACTCGCTTCACCCCTCTTCATTTACTTGGTTAGAATTCTCTCTCTCAACATCAAGGGCTACCCGGATATAGGCATGTTTGCAGCCATATTCACGGGTATAGTGCAGCTGGGGATTGGAGCCTTAGCCCTCCTTACACCGACTAAACGTGAGATTATCCCTACACCGGCTCCTCTTCCACCTACTCCGCAGCCTGAGGTCTTCGAGCCAGCCCAGCCAACCACAACCACTCAGAGGACTACTCCGCCCATGTCCCGACAGAGCTCCAGGGCGGCTACCACACGTTTCATCCCAGCATCGGATATAGAGGAGGCTTCATGCAGCATTTGCTACGAGCCTGTCCAACGAGAGGAGGCTGTTAAGTGCAGTAATTGCGGGACAATCTACCACCGTGGATGCATGGAGGCTTGGGTGGGTCTCAACAGCACCTGCCCCAACTGTAAAGCCATAGTCATCGAATAGCCTATATAGTTCCCGTGATCCTTGAGGTGCGGTATGGGAAGGCTGGCCAAGGTCGAGAGTAGATATGATGCCTTGATGAGGCTTGCACTTGAGAGAGGATTCTTCCAACCCTCCTCAGAAATCTATGGAGATGCACCTGCAGGATTCTGGGATTACGGACCGCTTGGAACTGCATTAAAGCGTAGATTCATAGAGTTATGGAGGAGAGAGCTAGTTAGAAGGGATGGAATGCTGGAGATAGATGGAGCTCAGGTTCTCTCACGGAACGTCTTCGTAGCATCAGGACACCTAGAGAGCTTCGTTGACCCAATAGCAAGATGCAGCAAATGTAAGGCGATCTATAGGGTTGATAAGCTGATAGAGGAGAAGACCGGGATACATGTCCCTGAGAGGGCCAGCCTCGAGGAGATGGAGAAGATCGTTAGGGAGAATAATGTTAGATGTCAGAGATGTGGGGGCGAGCTTGAAGGGTTCAGCCACTTCAACATGATGTTTAAGCTTGGGATAGGCGTAGGAGGAGGTGAAGCATATCTAAGACCCGAGACGTGCCAGAGCATCTTCATAGACTTTTTAAGGCTCTATCGAACCATGAGGAGGAAACTCCCCATAGGTATAGCCCAAGTGGGTAAAAGCTTTAGAAACGAGATATCGCCGAGGCAGGGATTGCTGAGGATGCGTGAGTTCTATCAAGCAGAGATAGAGGTATTCTTTAATCCAGGTAAGGTAAACAACCTACCCAAGGCAAAACCTCTAATGGATTACCAGCTCCGACTCCAGCCGGAAGGATATGATGAACCCATAATGATAACGTGCCGTGAGGCAATAAGGCGGGGGATGGTCTCAAGCGAGCTCGTGGCATACTACCTAGCGTTAATCCAGCAGTTTTATGAGAAGACCGGAATCCCCTTGGAGAAAATCCGGCTTAGGCAGTTGGGAGAAGATGAGAAGGCATTCTACGCTGTGGAAGCATGGGATCTGGAGGTCGAGACAAGCATTGGATGGATAGAGCTGGTTGCATGCAATAATAGAGGGGATCATGACCTCGGTGGGCATCAGGAGGTTAGCGGCCATGAGATGACCGTCATGGATGGAGATGAGAAGGTCTTACCCCACGTATTCGAGCTATCCCTAGGCATAGACAGAAGCCTCTACTGCATACTTGAGAACGCTCTTGACGAGAGGGGTGGAAAACCCGTTCTAAGACTCAAACCTCAGCTAGCACCAATACAAGCAGCGGTCCTCCCTCTCCTTTCACGAGAACCCCTGACAACAAAAGCAAAAGAAATCCATGAAATGCTGAGATTAGACTTCGATGTAGAGTATGACGAGTCCGGAAGCATAGGAAGAAGATACGTTAGGCAGGATGAGATTGGAACCCCATACTGCATAACTATAGACCATCGGACAATCGAAGACGGAACAGTAACTATAAGAGAACGAGACACAATGACCCAAATTAGAGTGAAATCGGAACAGCTTCCACAGATTCTTAGAGAAATGCTAACATAGAAACACTTATAGCAACGCATAAAGAATATTAAAGAGGATAACTATGACGCTTCCAAGAGACCGTGAAGAAGACTTTAGAATTAGAATCTTCACGTTATTGCAAGACCATATACGGAAGGTTGTTGATACGTATAAGATTCTCCTCAGCATGATTGAGAACTATGTATCTGGCACGGATTCAAACACTTTAGAGGAACTTTATGAACGCATCTTGAAGTATGATGAATCAGTTAAGGAGACAAGTAGGCTTATTGAGAGGGAGATGAATAGTGTAGGAGCGTTGCTTACTAACCGGGAGGACTTCCTAAGGCTAGTATCGGAAATCGACAAGATAACAGACACAATAGAAGGAGCAGCCTTCAGGCTTGTGAACCTAAGCAAGATGAAGGCGAAGCTTGGGAAGGAATTAAATGAGAAGATACTTGAGCTTGGAAACACGGTTCTAATGACTCTTCTAAGGCTGAGAGAGGCAATATTGGCAATAACCCTGAATGCTGACACCTTCCTCCAAAAGATTAGGGAGACCGAGGAGTTCGAGAAGAAGGTTGATGAGATTTACCGCTCCCTAGACCTCTCGCTTCTCCAGAGTTCCCTCAAAATCTCACATTTACTCCTTAGCAGGGAGATAGTAAGCATGCTGGAAGAGATTGCAGATAGGTCTGAGGGTGTAGTGGATGCCCTTCGGGTCCTCTCATTAATGGTCGTATAGAATCTATCAGGGGTGAGAGGGACGAGTTGATAGAGGCGGAGCTGATACAAGATACGATAATAGTCTGGAATGTGGAGGATGGGCGGAGGCTCTACAGGGAAGGGTTCTATGGAAAGCCCCTGGGGATACCTAAGCCCAAGACGCCAGACTTCAACGCGCCCTTAATACTAGACATAATTGAGGCCGTATACCTAGCCGAGAAAGGAATACTTAGAGTAAAGAAAGATGGTGAGCTATTGAACCTCGAAGATCTCCAAGAATATGCTGAGACAAACTATGAGAGATTTAGGGAGAGATATCTGGTGTATAAAGACCTGAGGGAGAGGGGATTCATCGTAACTCCCGGTATCAAATTTGGCTCGGACTTTGCGGTGTATAGGCTTGGGCCAGGTCTTGAGCATGCTCCATTCATAGTTCAGGTTAAATCCATGGATGACAAGGTCTCAGCCCTAGATATAATCAGGTCTGGGAGGCTCGCCACAACAGTGAGGAAACACTTTACTATAGCTGTTCCAGATTTGAGAGCAAACAGGGTTGAATATCTTATGTTTGAGTGGTGGAGGGCTTAATCCATAATAAGCCGCATAATTCCAGTAAGCCCGGCTAATGCATCCACGGGTTTTACTGCTAAGCTTCACGGGATTCTTCGTCTCGACATCAATCTTCATGATTTCCCCGATGTTTTCAGTCTATGCCTATAGCTATGTGGGTGCTAGTGCTGTTGAGGTCGGGTTCATCTCTGCGGCAGCGTTCCTTACAGCCTTGTTCATAAGGATTCCATTCTCGGTGGGTCTTAAGACCGAGTATTTCCACGTGGCATTAATTGGGGGATTGGTTGCAAACTCAGTAGCTCTGGCCGGCTACGGCATCTCCACAAGCATCCCAACGCTGCTCTTCTTCAGGATAATGCATGGAGCCGCCGTCGCCCTAGATTATACCTTAATGCTAACCCTCTCCAGCATGATTGCTCCAGGTCAAACTAATACCACTTCCTCTATCGAGAGCTACAGCACGTCCCTCGCCCTAGGGCTGGTCATGGGGCCTGCATTAGGAAGCCTGCTTCTAGCCTTCATCGACTTGAGGATGCTCATGTTTATTTCCTCTGCTGTGAGTCTCGGGGCTATTGTATCGGGTATCCTATTTGCTAGAAGTATTCACGGGTTCTGGTATGGTCTCCAGGTTGGTAGGATTAGGATGAAGGATGTCGCCAGGCTTTTGAGAAGCAGGAGGGTCATGGCACCTGCAACAACATATTTCTCATTCACCCTCGCATATGGAGCCTTCATAGCCTACATACCATTAAGGGCTAGGATAGACCTGATGATTACCGACCAAGGAATCACAACACTCTTCCTCACATATTATCTGATAGTATTCCTGGCAAGATTATTTATCGGCAGGTTGAGGAAACGTTTCGGCTCTGTCAAGCTTCTCTATGCAGCATTAACTATGGCTGCTCTCGGGCTAATAATCTCCTCACTTGCCCCAGCCTATCCTGTTCTTGTCCTAGGATTCATGATGACGGGAGTAAGCCACGGGTTAATATTCCCAATAACGGCGTCGGTTGCGGCCAGAACAACCCCTCCTGACCTTAGAAATCTAGGGAACGCCGCATACTTAACATCCTTTGACGTCGGGAATATTGTTGGACCCTCGATAACATCCCTGCTCGTAGGGTTCGCCCCTATATCTTTCTCTGTCTCGGTGATGGCGTTGTCCCCCCTCTTAGGTTTATTGACGGTCCCAGTGATAAGGAGGCTTGGAATCCCCTAGTCTCCTTGGTTTAGTTTCTCCGCTATCTCTTTCGCCCTTCTAGTAGCCGCCTCAACAGCCTTCATCACAGCAGTCCTAACCCCGCTCTCCTCCAGATAGAATATCCCCTCAATAGTTGTTCCAGCGGGTGTGAGAACCATCTCTTTAATTGAGGCGGGGTGTATGCCTGTCTCGAGGAATAGCTTAGCAGTTCCATAGACCGTGTAGGCTGCAGACTTATACGCAAACTCACGTGGCAGCCCAACCTTCAATCCCGCATAGGCCATGGCCTCTATCAATGTTGCCACGTATGCTGGGCCGCTTCCACTAAGGGCTGTTACCGCATCCATTAGTTCCTCTTCAACCTTCATGCATTCACCCAGCTCGGAGAGAATCTGCCTAACCTTCTCCTCATCCCCTCTCTCCATGTTTGGCCCCACGCTATATGCTGTGAACCCGGCCTTAACTATCAGGGATATGTTGGGCATGGCTCTAACTATCTTTGCTTCCGGAGCGGCCTTGGCAAGCTTCTTTATGGGTATCGCCGCAGCCACAGATATTAGAAGCTTACCACGTATCAGGTCTGCAATCTCTCTTACAACATCCACTGTTTTGTAGGGTTTAACTGCTATGAAGATTGTTTCTGAGGCCGATGCAACCTCCCTATTATCCCTGGTGAGCCTCACCCCATAAGCCTCAAGCTCCCGAACTTTCTCAAGATTTCTCCTCGACGCAATTACCTCATACCTTCCCGTCTGGGCAAGAACCCTCGCAATCGCAGAGCCTATCTGCCCAACCCCAACAATACCTACCCTCATCACTATCCCTACCAGCCCCCAATACCCAAAATAATAAACTTATGTTACCCCATACTATAACCCAGAGAATTCATGTCCCGCCACTAAATCAAGAAGATATATACAATCTAGGCTGCCCACCATAATACGGATCATTGCCCAGCTTCTCCACAGTTTTCTTAAATGCTTCAGAAATTGTTAATTTTTTCTCATAAAGTTGCTCCAAAAAATTAGATACAATGGAAAGGCTGATTTCGCTGCAAAGTTTGGATGGTATGTCATCGTGATTATATTTTTCCTCTAGATGTGTAGATTATTGAGTCTGCTATGTAGCATGTGTGGTCTGCGACCCTCTCTAGGTATCGCATTATGAGTGCTGTGGCTACGAGGCATGTTGCGTCTTCTTTAACTTCTCCTGCTGCTAGTTGTTCCAAGTATTTTCTATAGAGTTTGTCTACCTCGTCGTCCATTCTCCGTATCTTCTCTGCAAGCTCTATGTCGTCTCTGAGGAACGCTCTTCCAGCCTCCTCAACCATCCTCAGCACAATCATATACATCTTCTCGACCTCTTCCAAACTGCATCCATGGCCTCTAACAATCTCTGCAGCCTCCACTATGTCTAGTGCGTATCTCCCCATTCTTGAGAAATCGTAGGCGACCTGGATACATGAGCGGATGAGCCTGAGGTCCGTGGCCATGGGCTGGTATCTTGCCAGAAGCTCTATGGCCAGGTCTCCGGCCTCCTCCCTCATAAACTGGAGTTGGTCGGACATCTTTCTAACCTCACCGCTTTCCACGTCTTCTGAGAGCTTCTTGACGGCGCTCACTAGGCAGTTGAGGGATGTGGAGGCCATATCGCCTATAATCCCCTTAAGCCTCTCCACCCCCTCATCCAAGGCCCTCCTCGACCCAACCACAGGACGGAGACCCGACGTATTCTATAAAAAACTTCCCTGAAGGCTGTATAGTCGCTCCTATGTATATATGTATGTCTCCTTCTATATAGACTAACTTATTTTAGTTGGTGTGATACGGTTTTCGTGGACGGTGTATGGTGTGAGTAGGGTTAGGGAGTATCTTAGGAGGGTTCAGCTGACAGGCCGCTCCTCCCTCACAGTCTCTCTGCCTAAGGATTGGGTTAGGGCTGTCGGCCTTAGTCCTGGAAGCCTTGTTAGGATGTCTCCGAGCAGCGATATGTCCCTGGTTATCTCTCCTGCGGAGTCCGAGAGACGGGAGCCCCATAAGGAGTTTCACCTCAAGCTGGGTGATGTGCGACCTGATGAGGCCGTGAGAGAGTTAATCTCGGTCTATCAGGCTGGATTCGATATAATCAAACTCAAGCTAACGACTAAGGCGCCGGTTCTGAAACCCGCAATAAAGGATACTGTGAGGAGGAGGCTTATGGGTATGGAGATACTGAGCGAGTCGGCCAACGAGATGCTCATGCAATGCTTCACCCAGCATATGGAGTTCCCGATACTCCAAGCCCTCATAAGGTCCGCCGACATAGCCTCATCCATGTGCGAGGATGCCGTTAACGCATTTCTAGGCAAGAATGGCCAGCTAGCATCCGAGGTTATTCAGAGAGATGATGAGGTTGATAGGCTCTTCCACTACATCATAAGGCAGCTTAACGTAATCCTCGATAGACCTGGCTCGGTAGAAGACTCGGGTGTGAAGGTTCTCAACGAGTGTCTAAGCTTCTCCGCCATAGCAAAGTCGGTTGAGCGTGTAGGCGACCATGCATCCAGTATAGCTCAGGTAAGCATGGAGCTGGGTGAGGAGCCATCCGAGAACCTAGCCTCGGAGATATCCAGCATGGGAAAATCTGTCCAAAAGCTATTCAAGTCCTCCATCCATGCAGTAATAGACCGTGATAAGAGAAGGGCTAACCAGGTTGTGAATGAAGTCTTCCAGAATATGCGTCCAAGATATGGGAAGATCGTGGAGAAGGTGATGAAGTGGAAGATTACGCCTCGGAGGGTCTCCCTAACAAAAACAGTCCTAGAAGACCTTATGCGGATAGCCGAGTATTCTGCAGATATAGCCGAGCAGGCTATCTTTCTCTCAATAATACGTCAGGGAACCCCAGGGTCATCCTCCATGGCAAACAGATAAATATCTATTTGAAGGCTCTTATACCGTGCCATAGCCATGCCTAAGCGTGTCGTAATAAAGGATAGGTCCGAGGAGAAGCCTTCTGGGGAGAAGGCCGAGGAAGCATCGGAGGAGAAGGCCCTTATAGAGATAAGCGATGTGGCTGAGGCCGTAGCTAGGACTGTTAGTGAGCAGGATAGGGAGCTGGAGGAGGCGTCTGTTAGTGCGGAGGCCGCCTATGAAACCGTTATGGAGAAGATAGAGGAGGTCAGGATTAGGGAGAAGGTTACCCAGGAGAGGTTCATGGAGCAGGATGAGATGAGTCTCTCCATACTCAAGAAGCTCCTTCAACGATGGGATGGATTCAGGGAAGAAGCCCTCAAGAGCATAAACGATGCCATAGACAGATACAATAGGCTTAAATCACTCCTAGAGTCAAAGTTCTCATCCGTCGAGGAGGAGCTATACTTCAATCAAATAGAACTCGATACGCTTAGGCAGCTTGAGGATCAGGGTAGACCAATCTCGGTCTCGAAGAAGGAGGAGCTTGAGGAGAAGGTTCCCATGCTTAGGAAGACGCTTGCAGAGATTAATAAGCGGATGGAGGAGATAGATGGGAGGATAGCCGAGCTAAGACACATGGCCGACAACATCTATGACGTAACCTCTCACAAGGAGCTGGCCGAAAAACTCCTACGAGAAATGGTTGAAACCTACTATGATAGGCTTGGCGAGGATGCGGAGGTGAAGCTGAGAACCCAGATAGACACCATAGCTCAACGTGAGGGCATCCCACGAGAATATGCTACAATCTATGTCTGGAAACGTTTACGTAGAGCAGGCTAATCAATTGCCGGCCTGAACTTGTAGCCATACTCGATTACATCCTTCTCACCGTTGCTCCTTAGTATTCTGAAGACCGCCTCAACCTTCATATCCTCCCTTAACTCATCCTCCGAGACATCAACTATCTGTGTTATCAGCCTGGTTCCATCATCAAGCTCTACTAACCCAACTATGTAGGGTGCCTGCTCCTCATACCCCTTTGGGGGGCTCTTCAGAACCGTGTATGCTAGAAGCCTACCTGTCTTCGGGAGTTCAGCCTCCTGAAACTCGCCGGACCTACATCTACTACAGACCACAGGTTTGACCGGGTGGAAGGCTCCACACTTCACGCATCTCCATCCCGAGAGCCTATACGTGAAGGGAAGATTACGCCAATACCTTGGAACACGCATTCACAAACACCCCCTAAACCTGTTTAAGCACGGTAACTACCGCAGTTGCAGCCACGCCTCCTAGGGATTGTGCTATACCGATGTTCCTGCCATCTACTTGATTCTTTCCAGCACGGTTGGTTAATTGGAGATGTAGCTCCGCAACCTGGTATATTGCAGTAGCCCCTATAGGATGCCCCCTGGCTTTCAGGCCTCCAAATGTATTGACGGGATATGTCCCGTTTAGGTTAAACTCTCCTGCATGGGCCATCTTTCCCGCCTGTCCCTTACCCGAGAACCCTGTTGACTCGAGGGAGAGTGCCGCCATTATTGATGTAGCATCATGCAGCTCTATAATACCTACATCCCCACGTTCCGCTCTCGCATATCTTAATGCCTCCTTTGTAGCCCTCGCTAGAGCTGAGAAGAACAGCGGGTCTTCCCTATCGAAGGGTGAGAGATAATCCGTGGAGGAAGCTATGTGAAGCTCCGTTTTAGGTGAGTCGAGTTTTCCGGCTAGCCTCTCACCAACTAGGATTAGTGCAGCGGCTCCATCACCTATCCCCGTGGTCTCGAATCTTCGGAGAGGTTTTGCTATGTAGGGTGATGCCAAGACCTTGTCGAGGGTTATCTTGAAGGGATACTGTGCATGCGGGACCCCTGTAGCGTGCTCGTGGCTTAAGACGGGGAACATGGCCACCTCCTCCTCCGACGAGTCATGATGCTTTAGGTATAATCTATAGAGCAGGGCGTTAAGCGAGATGAAGGATGCGCCGGCAGCCGCTACCTGGTCGTTTCTACCACCCATCATAAGGGCCGACTCAACCTCCTCAGCCAAACCATCAGAAAGCTTCTCGCCACCCACAACAAGAATGGCGTCAGCCCTGCCAGAGGAAATCTCCATAGCTGCAGAGTATATTGCTGCGGCGCCGCTTGCTTCCGACGCCTCAACCCTGAATGCTGGTACACCATTCATTCCTATCGCCTCGGAGATTATTGCCCCTAGGTGGGCCTGCTCTTGGAGAACCTCTCCAGCCATGTTTCCAACATATATCGAATCCACTCCCGAGACACCCGCATCCTTGACAGCTGCGACTGCTGCCTCGGCCATAAGGTTCTCGAGGCTCCGCTCCCAATGCTCTGCAACCTTGGTTAACCCGACTCCGGCCACATACACCTTCCCCATCTCTCTCACCCCATGTTAATCTTGCCTCTGAACCTAGCATATGTTGCGTAGCTCACGTATTTCTTCCTCTCTATTAACATGTCTAGCTTCGGAGCCCTATCCCTCCGCTCCTCTATTCCATCCAAGACCCTGAATATGTAGGCGTCGCTTCCCGCACCTGAGCCATATGACGCCAGGAGTATTCTCTCACCTGGTTTAGCGTGGTCGAGAACCCTGACCAGCCCAAGAAGGCTGCATGCAGCATATGTGTTGCCGAGAAACCCTGAGACCAGGCCTGTCTTGAGCTTCTCGAGGGGAATCTTGAGGGCCTTGGCCGCCGCCAGGGGAAACTTCACGTTAGGTTGATGAAACACCACGTAATCTACCTCATCGAGGCTGTATCCATCATCCTCCAGCAGCTGCCTCACAGCCCCAATAATATGCCTGAAGTATGCGGGCTGACCCGTGAACCTGGCAGTATGTAGGGGATAACGCTCATGAGCCCTCCTCCAGAAGTCAGGCGTATCGGTTACATAGGATGTCCACGCCTCCATCGCCGCAACCGCATTGTTCGACATCTTCCCGACTATGAAGGCGGCTGCACCACTTGCTGCAGTGTATTCTAAGGCGTCTCCAGGCCTACCCTGAGCAGTGTCAGCACCTATAGCCAACCCATACTCGATTCTCCCGGAGCTCACGAGTCCTGCAACGAATTGGAGGGCCTCGGTCCCAGCCTTACATGCGAACTCTAGGTCTGATGCAGAGACTTTTGGGCCTGCACCCAGGGCCTCGGCCACTATCGTTCCCGTGGGCTTAACGGCATAAGGCTTCGACTCACTTCCAACATGGATTGCACCTATCTGCCTAGGGCTTATTCCAGCCCTCCTCAGTGCGTATCTAGCTGCCTCGACAGACATTGTGGCGGCGTCTTCGTCGGGTCCTGCCACGGTCTTCTCCTCCACAGGGAGCTCTCCCTCATCGGCGCCCCAGACCTTGGCTATCTCGGCGGCCTTTATCCTGTAGACGGGGACATAGCCTCCATAACCATGTATGGCCACATCATCGACCCTGACCATAGCGTCTCCCCGTTCCTCGGCTTCTCGTCTTATAAGTCTTGCCTAACCCCTCTTTAGGCTACTGACGAAGTATGCGAAATCCTTAACGGATGGCTCCGTCAATTTGACGGCATGGAGCTCCTCGATGAGAAGGACCTCCAGATACTAAGGGAGCTTGAGCTTGACTCGTCTAGAAGTGTTAGGGAGATTGCTGAGAAGCTCGGTATGCCGAGGACCACGGTCCAGGAACGGATAAACAAGCTACGGAAGAGAGGCGTGATAAAGAGGTTCACCGTCAAGATAGACTACTCCAAGATAGGGAAACCTGTAACCGCCTTCATCCTAATCTCCTTCATGCCTGGGCCCTACATTTCCCAGAAGAAGCTCGCCCACCAGATAGCCATGCTCCCCGACGTCCAGGAGGTCCACCTAATCTCAGGCGAATGGGATATACTTGTAAAGGTTAGAGGCGCATCGATGGAGGAGATAGGAGACCTAGTCATAGAAAGGCTCAGAACAATGGAGGGAGTCGCCCGCACGGTTACATGCGCATCATTCTACACGGCGAAGGAGTCGCCCTAACGAATCACTCAGACATTATCCAAGAATATAACCTGATATTTTTTCCAAGACTCGTCAGGTTAGAGGTTTTAGGCGAGGTTTTCTCGGCTTCAGGCGTATGAGGGAGCTGGAGAGGCTTGCAGCTGAGAATGCGAGGACCGCTGTGATGTTGGATAGGATGGGTAGGAGGAAAGAGGCAGCCGAGAAATATCGTGAAGCCGTGAGGCTGCTCACAAAGGTTATCCAGAGAACCGATGACCCGATAATGAGGGAAGCATACGAGAAGAAGCTGCGAAGATACAGGAAGAGGCTTGAGGCGCTGGCGGAACCCCTCTCTGAGGGAGGTGAGACGTCAAGCACACAGGGTAAATCCGAGGAAGACATCATAGTATCCAATCCCCCGTCAATAACCTGGGACGACATAATCGGGCTGGAGGAAGCCAAGAGAGCAGTAAGAGAAAGCATAATATATCCTACCAAACGCCCCGACCTCTTTCCCCTAGGATGGCCACGTGGAATCCTACTCTATGGTCCTCCAGGATGCGGGAAGACCATGCTAGCTGCAGCCGTAGCAAACGAGATAGATGCTGTCTTTATGCAGGTTGATGCCTCAGTTATTATGTCTAAGTGGCTCGGCGAGTCCGAGAGGAATATAGCTAAGATATTCTCTCTGGCCAGGAAATATGAATCTGAAGGCAAGCCTGTAATCATCTTCATTGACGAGGCGGATTCCCTGACAGCCTCTAGGATAAACGAGGTTGGAGGCGAGGCCAGGGCGAGGAACCAGCTAATCAAGGAGATGGACGGCCTATTGGACAAGGGTAGACACATATACATCTATGTCTTAGCGGCGACTAACAAGCCTTGGCTACTGGACGAACCCTTTATACGCAGATTCCAGAGAAGGATTTTCGTCGGTCTCCCGGGTTATGAGGCCCGTCTTAACATGTTCAAGCATTATACTAGGATGCTTGAGCTGGCGGATGACGTGGAGTTGGAGGAGCTTGCAAGGATGACCGACGGATATTCGGGGGCGGATATACATGACATCTGTATGGAGGCTCAGATAAAAGTGGTTAGCGAGTTCTTTGAGAGAAATGTTGGAGGAGATAAGCCGAGGAAGATAACTATGGATGATTTTCTGGATATTCTTAGGAGGAGGAAACCTAGCATAAACTTGGAGTCTATGAAGAAGATGCTTGAGTGGTCTTCAAAGTTTGGTGGCTAGCCGGCTTCACCCTCTCCCACAAGCTCTATTAGACCCTTCCTCTCAAGCTCCTCCAACACGGCCTTAACCTCCTTAACATCTATTCCCAGCTCATCTGCACATCTATAGACATCAATCTCCTCCCCATTTCTAGATATATAGGCATAAATCTGCTTCTCCTTCTCCGTCAGTTCTGGAACATCTGGGAAGGTTTCCTCAACCTTCTCGGCCGCAATCCTCCTAGCTTCGTCTAAGACCTTCAAGGCCTCGTCGCTAAGGTCCTCCCTCTTGATAGGCTCCATCTCCTTCGCTGTCGCTGCGGAGGTAAACTCCTCTATACATGATGCCAGCTCCCTGAGGTTGTCCATGGCCTCCGGGGCTATTCCAACTACTTCATCCTCTATCTCGGTTATAAGGGAGACTAGGGGGACTACGAGGCCTATTAGCTCGCTTATCTCTATTATGGTCTCGAGCCTGAGTTTGACCTGCTCTAGGACTAGCTGGGTCTTATATACTATCTCGGCCAGCCTCCTTATCTCGGCTATCTCCTCGGCGTATATGGTGGCCTTGGCTTCATCCTTGGCTATGAGTGATTCCACAACCCTCTCCATATACTCCCTGCTCATGGCCTCCATGCTTCGATACTTGTGCCTCAGACGCTCTATCTGTGTGCCAAGCTCCGTCAAAGCCTTCTCAAGCCTGCGCCTAAGCTCCTCCCTGGCCTCCTCATCCATAAAGGGGTCTCCAGCTATCATCAACCATGCCCAGCACCACGAGCCGAGGTTTTATCCCTTTACCACCCCCGAATCGCAGCAAAATCCCGTAAGAGTTTCAGGGAAATACGGAGACCATATCCATAGCTCTCGAAAAATTAGAACGTATGTGCCTGTAATCTTCTAAACCTATGGAATAGTTAGGTTAATAGAGGGGGGATGGCCAGAGAGAAAGCTGGATGTGCGGTATTGTTGGATGCGCCTGCATAGGATGCGAGGTGGCTCCAATACTTCATAATGCTTTGAAGAGGCTTGAATACCGTGGATATGACTCAGCAGGTCTAGCCACAGTTCATAGGGGGAGAATATATGTTAAGAAGGATGTCGGGAGGATAGATGAGATTCACTCCAAGCTGAATCTGGACGACCTGCCTGGAAGTGTGGGGATAGCCCATACCAGGTGGGCAACTCACGGTGCTCCAACCCAGATTAATGCTCACCCACATCTAGACTGTG
>CAZHEC010000008.1:0-15696 GCA_964531465.1 uncultured Nitrososphaeria archaeon
CCCTCGCA
Source organism: uncultured Nitrososphaeria archaeon (assembly GCA_964531465.1). GTDB lineage: Archaea > Thermoproteota > Nitrososphaeria_A > Caldarchaeales > Wolframiiraptoraceae > Benthortus. Next base: position 9 of record CAZHEC010000008.1, read on the forward strand.
ATACTCCCATAGACTATCGGCCTGAAACCATGCTGGACCAGGGGTTCCATGAGCCTGAGAGCTTTAGCCCTAAGCTCACGTAGGAGGCTCCAACGCCCCTCATCGTAGACCACGCTCCTGTAAGTCAACCTATTCCCTATCTTCCTGGCTAAGATTTATGGGTAGGGTTCCCTCGGGGTCTCATGGATTGAGGATTAGGAGGATCAGCGAGGTTAAGAGGAGTGTCTCGGTTGTTCCTGAGAGTGGCCTGGACCTGCTGAACCTCTTTAGGGTGGTTGGGATTGGCGACGTGGTTTTCTCGGAGACTAGGCGTGAGGTTAAGCGGGAGAGGGCCTCGGGGAGGATGGATAGCGAGAGGGTGTCGGTGGTGCTGGGCGTGGAGGTCTCGGAGAAGTGGGTTGACCCCTTCATGAGGAGGATAGGGTTCAGGGGCAGGATAGTGTATGAGAGCAAGCCCCTCGACCTCCTCGGCAAGCACCACACGATTAGGCCCCAGCCAGGCCAGGAGATAACTATACAGAGTAGGAAGGGGTTTGAGAGGCTTAAGGCATTCGCCGAGAGCTTTAGGAGGGAGAGGACTGTAGGCAGATTCATCTGCGTGGCCTTGGACGGTGATGGAGTCGCTGCAGCAGAGTTCTCTGATCGGGGCCTGAGAACAATCTTCTCTAAGAGATTCCCCCAGCTCGACAAGTCTATGGAGTCTTCACGTGGAGAGGCTGTTAGGGAGGTCTTCGGAGAGCTAGCCCAGGAGCTTAGACGATACCTTAAGGAGAGGGGTGAGTCCGAGATAGTTCTACTCGGTCCGCAGATCTTCCTGGAAGAGTTCCAGGATTTTCTCAGGAAGGAGGCTAGGGACCTAGCTGGTAGGGTTTCCTGGACAGGGTATGTCTCGGTTGGTAGAGAGGAGGGTGTGAGGGAGGCGATGAGGTCGGGTGTCCTGGAAAGGTATGCGGAGGCTGTTAAGCCTCTCAAGGATGCCAGGGAGGTCGAGAGGTTCATAGAGGTCATGGCCCGTGAGCCTGAGAGGGTTGCGGTTGGATTGGGCGAGGTCATGAAGGCCTGGAGGCTGGGAGCAGTGGAGAAGATACTGGTCTCCGAGGGATTCCTCTGGGAGCATGTAGCCGACCAAGAGTTCTCAGCAATTCTAGATGCGGCTGAGTCTGGGAGGCTGGAGCTACAGGTCTTGCTGGACGGCTTGGAGGCATCCGAGAAGGTTGGGGGCTTAGGCGGAGTCGTGGCCTTCCTTAGGTATCCGCTCCCACTCAAGCAGATGTGAGGTTGCTTAGGGTTAAGGTTCTAACCTTCTCGGAAGGGCTCTGTATCTCGCCTACCCTAGCACCTATCAGGTAGACCTCCTCCTCGGCCCCGGCCATCAGGTCTATTAGCCTCTGGGTTATCACACCGTCGAAGACGACGTATTTCACCGAGTTCCTAGCCTCGGAGAGTTTCTGCGCCAGCTCGCTCACCGGAACCCTCGCAACCTCCTTGAGGTCTTTGTCAAGTAGCACGGCCATCAGCTTGCCCTCCACATCTCTTGCAATATCTCTGAGTCCCTCAGGTAGCCCGACTAACTCCTCACGGGTGATTGCTCCAGCCTGCTTTAGAGCCTCCTCTATTGGAGCCGCCTTATGGAGTGCGTCGGCTATCTCCTTACCCGTCAGCTCCTCGACCTCCTTACCATACGGCGCCCTTGCCACGAGGTTTACCTTGACACCTGCTCTTTTCAGCTCGCTGAGTATCATGTCTCCTCCACGGTCTCCATCAAGGAAGGCTATCACCCTCTTCTTCCTCGACGCCAGCTCCTTCACGCTTTTGGGGACCTTTACACCCTCCACGGCCACCACGTTCCTGTATCCATGTCTGAGAAGGTTGATTACGTCGGCTCTTCCCTCGACTATGATTAGCTCCTCGCCTGCCTCGGCCTCGGGTCCCGCTGGGAGCTTCTCGGGGCCATACTCGACGACCTTCGCCTTCACTAGGGCCTCCTCGAGCTCCTTGAGGACCACGTCGTCCTCGGGTATCTTGCTTCTCTCCCACTCGTAGAGTATTGCCCTGGCCCTCTCCACGATCTTCCTCCTCTTCTCGGCCCTTACATCCTGTATCTTCTCTATCTTGACCTTGGCGTGGTATGGCCCGACCCTGTCCACACTCTCCACCATGGCCGCTATGAGGGCTGTCGAGTATTTGTCGAGGCTTGATGGGACCACTATCCTCCCAACAGTCTTGTTTCCATGGACGTTGGATGTTATCTCTATCCTCCCGATTCTCCCGGCCTTCTGTAGCTCTCTTAGGTCGAGTTCGCTGCTGAAGAGTCCCTCGGTCTGCCCGAAGACCGCTCCAACTATATCGTTCCTATCTACTACTCCGTCAACCTCTATCCTGGCCTCTATCACATACTTGACTGAGGGTGCTCCCGAGCTCAAATCCTGCTATCCCTCCGTTATCGATGTGAGTGTGAGTCCTGTTGGGGCTTTCCGACGGGAGCTTATTATGTATTTCGGAGAAGCTTTAGGTAGAGCTTGAGATACATGTCCGCAACCCTTTCCCAGCTATACCTCTCCTTAACCTTCCTGTATGCGTTCTCTGAGAGGATTTCTGCTAGGGTCTCATCGCTTAGGAGCCTCTCTACGGCATCCATTATCGCCTCAGCCCTAGGCTCGACTAGGAGCGCCTCTACCCCATCCCTCACGACCTCCCTGGTTCCACCGACCCCTGTCGCCACTATCGGGACCCTCAAGGCCATAGCCTCTAGGAGGGTCGTGCTAACACCCTCCATCCTCGAGGGCAGGAGCATTAGGTCCGAGCCTGCGAGCAGCTTAAGGGCCTTTGGCCTGGGGAGAGGTCCTAGATACCTGAGCAAGCCCTTCCTCGCAGCCTTCTCCACCTCCCTCCTCATCGGGCCATCGCCTACCACGACCAGGCCTCTCAGACCTTTTCCAGCTGCCTCGAGAAGCAGGTCCACGCCCTTCTCCCTCGAGAGCCTTCCCAGGTATGTTATCTGGGGGCTCTGGAGCCTCCATCCGTCTCTAGGCATCTCCGATAGCTCGACTGCGTTGGGTATGTGGGCGACCCTTGCACCCATCCTCTCGTAGTGTCTCGCAGCCTCCTCCGAGACCGCCGTGAGCTGGAGCCTAGAGGCAGCTATGGCCTCGGCCAACTCCGCCAACCTCCCTAGAACGCCTCCGTGGAGGGCTGAGACCTGCCTAGAGTAGACGCCGTGCAGGGTCAGTATCTTGGCCTCTGCGTGGGCTGCGTGGAGCGCGGGGAGCGTGGGTAGGTTGTGGCCGTGGGCTATGTCGTATCTCCCCTTGAGGCTTCTGAGGGCTGCGAGGGCTGCGTAGACGGGGTTTGCGAGAAGCCGTGGCTTGGGTGCGTGCAGGGTCTCCGAGGAGATTAATGAGACGTGGTGGCCCATGGACTCAAGCCTCCTGGCAAGCCCCCTGACATGCTGGGCTATCCCGCCCACGCCCCTAGACCTCGGAGCCAGTATCAGAACCCTTAGACTCCTTCTCACCGGATATGAGGGTGGAAAGCCTCAATATTTAGGATGAAAAATAGGTGGTGGGGGGAGCCGGGTGGGGCTGGGGCGTTCAGGCCCGGCTCCTGTTCCCTTCTATGCTAGGTCCATTACTGGGTCGATTGCTGGCGGTAGTCTCCGCTCTACCTTGAGTATGGAGCCGATTAGGGGCTTTATCTCGACGATGAATGTGTCGTTGGGCTGGAGCTGGACGTTTGCTGGGTCTCCTCCATATATCTGGTCTACATGGATTATTATCTTGAAGACCTCTCCGTATTCGATTAGGGTGTCTCCGTCTCCCTGTATCTCTGAGACCTCCACCTGGGTTCCGTGGGTTAGCTTATCGACTGCTTTGTAGGGGTCGAGGTAGGAGACCACGAGGGTCTCGCTGCTCAGGTCCACGGGCCTCTTTCCCACAGCTGTCTTGATGTATAAGGTGATGTTCTCAACCTTCATTCCGGATGGTGTATTGGCGCCCATGGCTATGACGGAGCCTGCCAGCTCGATGCTTGAGGTGGCCTCCTCGAGACCCGCCTTTAGAACCTCCCCGCTCTTCTGAGTCGAGGCAAACCCCAGGTTCAGGACGGCGAAGGCGAAGGCAGCGGCCACGATAACGAACGCTATCAGGATTATCGCTGTCTCAAGCCCCGTTAGTCCCCGCCTGCCCCACCTCTTCCGGGTTAGGTCCGCCCGCCACATTTTCCTCAATAATATTGAGATAAGACTGAAATAAAAATTTTGTCTTCTTTTCGTCTTAGGCGAAAACTATTTACATGTCATCTTAGTCTTATTTTATGGTGATTTTGGTAATGGGGTGGTTTTTCGAGGTTGGGCGGCGGTTTGGGGTTAGGGTCTACGGGTTTATCTCTGATAGGGGTTTGAGGGAGGCTAACTCTGCCTTGGCCGACCTCTTGAAGGGTTGGGGTCTGGCCAGGGATGTCGGGGTTTTTGGGGCTGTCTCTGGGAGGGGCTGGGAGCTTGTCTGTAGGATTGAGTCGGGCGTACTCCTCAGGAGCCTTCTCGGAGACGGTGTCCATGAGTCTGAGTTTCTACGAGGCCTTCTCAAGGGATACTATGAGCAGCTTCTAGGCCGGGAGGTGGAGGTCAGGGAGAGCAGGAACTCGCCGTACTATGAGTTTATACTCATGGTTGGGGGTGAGGGAGGTGGCCCGTGAGGTCTTGGAGAAGAGGCTTCAGGAGCTTGAGGAGGAGGTCAAGAGACTTAAGGAGCCGCTTGAGTCCACCCTAATGGACGTAAGAGAGCTAATCTCAAATCTAGAGAACCCCTTCAACTACGTGGCCACGCTTCTCGGGGCAACCTATCAGGTAGATACTGGGAGGAATAATTCTAGGCAGAGGTCTAGGGGGTCTACACAAGATAGGGAGAAGCCCTTGGAGGAGCAGGTTAGACATGAGGATGGAGGCGGGCTTCTCGGCCTCCTGGCATGCGCCTGCATCCTCCTAAGGCTACTAGGCAGGGAGAACACTCTCAAGTTTCTCTCCTCAAGGCTCGTGGCCCAGCTGGCGCCACGGGAGACCATAGAGAGGCTCATGGACGCGGTGGAGTTCCTGGTCAAGAATGCCGAGCCAGGAGGCGTCTACCTCCCCGAGAGATGCAGCCTGAGCTACGAGTCCCTCCTCGCAGCCTCCTATGTGGTCAGCATGATGGTCTCGGCCCCAAGCGATGAGAGACTCTTCATGGCGCTTCTCCTCGGCCTGAAGGGACATGAATGCGGGGTAGGTGGGGAGGGGAGATAGGGATGCCCGTAGGCTCCATAATAACCGAGATAACCCTGGCGGTCGCGGCCTCGATCGCGGCAGCAGCCCTCGCAGGAGTCTACCTGACCAGCATGGGCCAGGCCTCAGACCTCCAGAGAATCCAGGTCATGCAGCTCCGTGAGGAGCTCAGCTATGGCTGCAAGATAATCTATGCTCATGGGAGGATGGGGGACACGGAGGTAAGGGCATGGGTGAAGAATACGGGGCTTAGGGACATCCCCCAGGACCTGGTAAAGAGGAGTGAAGTAATCCTGGCCAGCAGAGACAGGATACATTACCTCCTCCACGGCACAGCATCTCCCTCCTGGATATACATCCTAAGAAATGACGCCGACATGGACGAGAGATGGGACCCAGGCGAGACCCTCGAGATAACACTCAGGCTGGGTGAACCCCTACCGAGAGACGACTACATCCTCAAGCTCTCATTATTCAACGGCGCTGGATGCAGCACCCAGCTCTCCACATAAAGGAGGTGTTGGCGGACATGTCGGGCCTAGGCGGCATAGTGGTCTTCGCCCTCATAGCAACCCTCTCACTAACAGCCATAGGATACCTGGCCGGAGTCATGAGGACCGGAACCAGCCTAGCCGCAGAGATAAACATCATGATACAGGAGGAGGCTGTCAAAAGTGTTGGGAGGCTGGAGATAGCTAACCTAACTATCCTCCCCGACAACACAACCATAAGGGCCGAGATAATCAACAAGGCCCTCAAATCCATACCCCTAAGAAACCTAAACCTAATGGACATAATACTCGTCTACGAGAGCCAGGGAGCCATAAGGGCCGCATGGATACCCTATAGGAGAGACGGTGAAGGGCTGGAAGGCTGGCATGTAACAGATATAACGCAGGGGGAGGTAGGCGAGATAATCAACCCATCATCACGGAACTTCACAACAGGCATGTGGGACCCCGGCGAAACCCTCCATATAGAGATCCGGCTCAACCCAAGCCATCCTGCAACGGGCACAACTCTCCTCATAGCGTCAACCCCTGAGGGGGCGATGGGATGGAGGGCCAGGTGAGGGCCATCAGGTCCACCAACCTCGAGATAGATAGGAAGATAGGGGAACTGAGGGTTCCCTTCCTCTGCCTAATCGAGGGACCTAACGACAGCGGGAAAAGCGTCCTCGCCCAGCAATACACCTTCGGAGCACTCTGCGCAGGCCTCCCAACCCTATACATAACAACCGAGACAGGGACAAGGAGCCTCGTCAACTCGATGGAGGAGATAACCCTGAACGTGAGGCCATACTTCCTCAGAGGACTACTCCAGGTCTTCGAACTCCACGTAAGAAACCTGGACTGGGACAAGGAGCTCTCCGCAAGGTTCCTCGAGCTAATCCTCAGGACCATGCAGGTCAAGAGGAGATACGGTCTCTACGTCATAGACTCCCTAACCTACCTGGTAACCCACGCAGACGAGGAGGACATACTCAACTTCTTCACCGAGGCCAGGAACATAGTGGATGACCAAGGCAAGTCCGTCATAATCACAGTCCACCCATACGCCTTCGAACAGGACATGCTCATACGTATGAGGAGCGTATGCGATGTCCACTTCATCCTCCAGCTCAAGGAGATAGGAGACAAGATAGTCAAGATACTCCAGGTCCCAAAGCTCAAGGGAGCCGTAAAGCCGGCCTCAATAACCCTCAGCTTCGACGTAGACCCAGCATTCGGGATACGGGTCCTACCCTTCAGCCAGGCCAGGGCATAGGTGATGAGGCATGGCCGTGGCCAGGATGGTTGGGAGGGATGGAAGGCGGCTCCTAAGGGAGGCCATGGCACGGAACCCTCACCTGGCGAGATATATAGACGGCCTGGCTAGAAGGGGGAGGCCCATCCCACAATACATGGAGCAGCTAAGCAGGGAGCTCCGCTACCTCAAGACCGTCAACATCCTCTACCCCGTGGGAGACCCAATCTTCATCCACGTGAGGTCCCGTGGCCCAGGTGAGAGGCCGCTCTACATAGTCGTCCAGCCGGAGCTGGGCAAGGGGATGGAGGAGCTCATAGAGGCGGTTGAGGAGGTCCTGGTGGGCATGATAGACGAGGACGCCGAGTTCAGAAACTCCGAGGAGCAGGAACGCCTATTGAGAAACCTCCTAAGAAGGATCGCCGTCAACACATCATCTCTTCCGCCTGGGGAATACAGGGTGGAGAGGAGGAGAGGCTCGGTAAAGAGGATACTCGTGAGCCCGGACATCTACCAAGCCCTCGAATACAGGCTCATAATGGAGAAGGTCAGGCTCGGAGTCCTCGAACCCTTCATCAGGGACCAATACATAGAGGACGTAAGCTGCGACGGAGTAGGCCCAATCTTCGTGGAGCACAAGGTCTTCGGAAGCCTCGAGTCGAACATAAGGTTCGAGACCCAGGAGGAGTTGGACGGCTTCGTCCGCAGACTCTCGGAGAGGACCGGGAGACCCGTAACCTTCAGGAACCCGATAGTGGACGCCTCACTCCCAGACGGCTCCAGGATAAACATAGTCTTCGGCTCCGACGTAAGCATGAGGGGGACAAACTTCACCATAAGGAAGTTCAGCGACAAGCCCATAAGCATAGTCCAGCTAATCAAGTGGGGCTCCCTCAACTCCCTCATGGCCGCATACCTATGGATGCTCCTCGAGAACAACATGAGCGTCTGGTTCTGCGGCGAGACGGCCTCGGGGAAGACAACCCTCCTCAGGGCAGTCTGCGTCTTCATCAACCCCCACTACAAGATAATCAGCATAGAGGACACACCCGAGATAGTCGTCCCCCACGACAACTGGGTAAGAGAGGTAACGAGGAAGGGAGAGGAGGGTGGAGCAAGCATAGAGCTCTTCGACCTACTCAAGGCAGCCCTGAGGCAGAGACCCAACTACATAATCGTGGGAGAGATAAGGGGGAGGGAGGCAAACGTGGCCTTCCAGGCCATGCAGACGGGAGCCCCCGTCCTCGCAACCTTCCATGCAGGAAGCGTGGAGAAGCTCATCCAGAGGCTGACAGGCTCACCCATCGAGATACCGAAAACCTACATAGACATACTCAACGCAGTCGTAATCCAGAGCGCCGTAAGAATTCCGAGGACGGGAAAAATCGAGAGAAGAGTCCTAAGCATAAACGAGATAGTTGGATACGACCCCGTGGAGGGGAGATTCGACTACGTTGAACTCTTCAGCTGGCAGCCCGGAGAGGACCTACATGAGTTCCGTGGAGAGGGGAGCAGCCACCTACTCGAGAACAAGATAGCAGTCATGAGGGGGATTGGGAGAAGGGAGCTGAGGAAGATCTACAGGGAGCTAGAGCTTAGGGCCAGGCTCCTCGACGCCCTAATCGAGAGAGGTGTCCAGGAATATGTGCAGGTCTGGAGGGTCGTCAAGCAGGCATACAACATGGGGGTTGAGGAGATTCTCGGGGAGGTCGAGGGAGGAGGGGAGCCGTGGAGAGAAGACTAAAGCTCCTGGCGAGACTGCGTGAAAAATCCATCATGAGAAGGCTCTACCCCATCATGATACTCCACCTCTACTCCCTCTCCCACACACAGGCCTCACCAAACCAGATAATCGAGATGATGGCCAACTCAAAGAAGACGCTCCAACCCCTCTCCAAAACCTTCGGAAAGATAGCCGCCCTAGTCAGGAAATGGAACTACACACTCCACCGGGCCGCCTACCTAACATCGCTAACCACGCCGGAGCGAAGGGTTAGGGAGTTCCTCCAACGCCTGAGCCACTCGCTAAACATGGGAGTGAACCTCGAGGGCTTCATGAAGATAGAGTATGAGAAGTTTCTCTCCACTAGTGAGGCAGAGTTCGACAGAGCCTTGGAGAAGGTCAAGAAATACATCGAGGCCTACTCCGCCCTCCTAACCTCCATGGCCTTCCTCTCCGTCTCCATGCTCCTAACAAGCATGATATATGGGGTGGATGTTGGAAAAACCCTGACAGCCACAGCCCTCACCTCAACCATAACACTAGCATCACTAACAATACTCATAGCACGGGCCATGCCACGGGACCCGGTCATACATGACTCGCCCTGGAGACCCGAGGCCCTCAAAACCCTCCAGAGAACCAACCTACCCCTAGCTGCCGCATCCCACTCAGCGGCAATAACGCTTTACATATCAACCCTAGGTATGCCGGAGACCGGAAACCCCCTAATAGACACCCTCACACCGATACCGTTAAGCCTCATAGTGGCCGGGCTTCCACCACTAATAGTTGGAAGGATTGGGAAGCGATGGGTGAGGAAGGCCGAGGAGATGGACGAGCACTACACCACCTTCATCAAGTCCCTGGGAGACGCGGTCCAGGTCTCAGGAGCACTCAAGCCAGCCTCCAAGATACTCATGATGAACGACTACGGTCCACTGAACAGGCTGATACTCAGGATGCATAGGAGGCTTGAGGCAGGGTTCCCCCAGCACAGGGTCCTCGAGAGGTTCGGGGACGAGTCCCTAAGCAGCCACATAAGGAGGATGAACCTAATGCTCGCAGACAGCCTAAACTTCGGCGCCAAGGCCTCCGAGTGCGCCAAGGCCATCCACGACTACAGCCTCAAGCGCCTACTAGCCAGGAAGAAGAGGAGGCAGGTGGCAGGCTCCCTGAAGGGAATAGCCCTGCCTCTCCAGGCAACCCTAGCAGCAATCTCAGCCCTAATCAGCGTCCTAACAAGGATACTCTCAAGGTTCGCAGAGCTTATAAGTGGATGGATGCCCGTAATCACCCCCATACCAGAGCACCAGCTAACAGGATTCATCCTGACGATAATCTCTGCCACCTCCCTGATAAGCGCCGTCGCAATCTATTATGTGGAGGGAGACTCACAGTTCACCTTGACCCACAGCCTCGGCCTCCTCCTAACCCTAAGCGCTGCAGCCTACTACGCCTCAGCCGCAGCCTCACAGACCCTCTTCAACATCTTCACACGATTCGAGGAGGAGGTAGCAGGCATACTCTCGGAGGTGTAGAGCGGATGTCTGAGCCGATGGACCCCCTCACATGGAGCATCCTCGCAGCAGCAATAACCACAGCATACCTAACAGCGCTCAAGCTAAGCAGACCCGAGACCGTGGAGCAGCCCCAGGAGGCAGGAACCCAGCCCCAGGAACCCCCAGCCCATGAACCAGAGGAACCAGTAGAATCCCCGCCCAACCCAGCCGAGAACACCAGGGAACAGGAAGCAGACACGGGGGATGGAGAGAAGGGAGAAGAGGCACGGGAGGAGAAGGAGGAGGCCGAGGAGAAACCCGAGCCAGAGATAGAGCTAATAGAGAACCCAGACCCATCCCCAAGCCTCCAACCAATACTACAAACAGCCCAAGACCTCCAACAAGAACTCCGCAAACTCCAAAACCTCATAAAAACCCAGAAAAGTTAATTAAACCCACAACAAAACCCACAAACAGACCCGCGGTAGCTCAGCCTGGTAGAGCGTCCGGCTGTAGCCAGCGCCCAAAGAGGCGCTGAAACCAGCCTACCAGGCTGACAGAAACCGGATGGTCGCAGGTTCAAATCCTGCCCGCGGGATATCTTGGCTGGGCGGCGGGTCTTCTCCGCCGCTCAATCTGCCTTGTTTTAGGTTAGGATGTATTCTTTCTGAGATTGTCTGTGTTTTCTCGGTGTTTTGTATTTCGTCCTCTTGTGAATGTTTCCTAATGCTTATAGGTTGGGGGTGTATGGTTGTTGGATGTGAGGGGTGTTAGGAGGCTTTTCATTATATTCTTCGCATGTCTTGTTTTGGTAGCTGCCGGATTATTCGCTTACTGGGTTTTGGCGGCTCCCGTGGTTGTTAAGGGTGTGGTGTAGTTTAAGGCTGTTACAGGTATTAGGGATGGAGCCGTATACACAATTATTGTTAATAGACCTTTGAAGAATGGTTCTTGGATACTTGTTAAGGACGGGGACTACTTAGGCTACTTCGGAGACGGATGGAATGTGTTGGTGAATAAATCTACTGAGCATGCACTGAGGAGCAAGTATAGGGAGGTCAAGTATATTGTATCGATTAGGCTTGAGTCATGGGATCCTGTTAATGGTGTTGAGCCTGGTGAAGCCCTGGCATACCTGACTACGAGGGAGGTCTTCAACAGGGTAAGGATCGGAGATGTGGTGGAAGCCTTGGTCTCAAGAACCGAGAAGGCGGCAATAATATATGCTCATCCTCTCCCCCGAGTTTCAAACAATCTAAATCAGCTTAACCGCATCCTCCAAGACATAGATTAAATTATTCGCTTACGGGTTACCCTATCTTCCCCCTAACGTAGTCCTCCGTCCTCCTGTCCCTCGGGTTCGTGAAGATTTGTTTAGTTGGACCATATTCGATTAATGTTCCTGCGCCAGAGTCGTCGGGCATAAGGACGGCTGTCTGGTCGGCTATCCTCGCCGCCTGCTGCATGTTATGGGTTACGATTATGATGGTGTAGTTCTCTTTTAGCTGGAGTAGCAGCTCCTCTATCTTAGCAGTTGCTATCGGGTCGAGGCTTGCGGCAGGCTCGTCGAGGAGTAGGACCTCGGGCTCGACTGCGAGCGCACGTGCTATGCAGAGTCTCTGCTGCTGGCCTCCGCTCAGCTTGTATGCGTTCTCGTGGAGCCTGTCCTTTACCTCGTCCCATAGGGCTGCCTGCTCCAAGGCCCTCCTGACCCTCTCCCTCATGTTATCCTTTAAGCCGTTGATTCTTAGGCCGAATGCTATATTGTCGTAGATGCTCATGGGGAAGGGGTTGGGCTTCTGGAACACCATGCCAATCCTCCTCCTCACCTCAACCGGGTCCACGCCATCACCATAGATGTCCACGCCCTTGAAGAAGACTCTACCCTCCACCCTGGCCCCAGGTATCAGGTCGTTCATGCGGTTAAGGCTTCTGAGGAGGGTGGACTTCCCGCACCCCGAGGGCCCTATGATGGCAGTTATTGAGCTGCGTGGAAACCTCATGGTTATGTTCCTCACAGCGTATCTACCATCGTATCGGACCGAGAGTCCGACAGTCTCTATTATGTATGGCCCACCCACCATCTCACTCAACCCTCCTCTCCTGAAGCATGTTCCTCAGAACTATGGCGAGGGAGTTCATGGAGAGGAGGAGGACTAGGAGAACTATTATGCTGGCTGCGGAGAGCATCCTGAACTCATCCTGCGGCCTCAGAATCCAGCTGAATATCTGGAGCGGGAGCACGGTGAACTCGTCGAATAAGCTGCTGGGAGCCTCCCTGACGAAGATTAGGCCGCTTATCACGAGGAGGGGCGCCGCCTCACCCATAGCCCTCGAGACCGCGAGAATAGCACCCGTCAAGATTCCCGGCAAGGCTTCTGGGAGAACAATCCTAGCGATTACCTGGGTCTTTGTTGCGCCGAGCGCGTAGGCCCCCAGCCTATGAAGCTCTGGCACAGCCCTTATTGCCTCCATGGATGCCACCACGATAAGCGGGAGGATTAGGAAGGAGAGGGTTACTGCTCCTGTTAGGACGCTTCTGCCAGCGCCCAGCATGTATCCTAGGAAGCTTAGGCCCACGAGTCCGTAGACCACCGAGGGAACGGCGGCAAGGTTCGTGAGGTTGAAGTAGATTATCCTGCTCAGCCGGGTGTTGGCCGAGTATTCCGAGAGATGGAGGGCTGTCGCCACGCCCAGGGGCAGTGCGAAGACCATCGCGAGACCCACGACCCAGACAGAGCCCCATATAGCGGGCCTAAGGCCGGCCTTTGACGGATCAGATGAGGGGTAGCCGCGAATCAGGTTGGGTGAGAGGGCCCCGAGGCCTGTGAAGGTTATCTCGATGAGTAGGGATGCTAGGAATATGACCGAGAGGGAGAGGGCTGCGAGGAGTATGTGGCCCATGAATCTGTCCAAGGCCTCCCTTAACGCCATGTTCTCATCCCCCATCTCCTAACCAGCAGGACACCAACACTATTCAGCACCATGACTATCACGAAGAGATACAGGCCGACCGCGAAGATCGACCTATACTCTATCGTTCCATGGGGCGCGTCGCCTGTCGCAACCTGGGCTATATAGGCCGTGAGCGTCTGAACAGCCTGGAAGGGGTTAAGGCTGAGGTTCGGCCTAAATCCAGCGGCAATGGCAACTATCATGGTCTCGCCGACCGCCCTTGCGAGGGATAGGATGAATGCTGCGACTATGCCTGGAAGGGCTGCGGGGAGAACGACCCTAAACACCACGTCAATCTTCCTCGCACCCAGAGCGTATGCAGCATGCCGGAGGGTCTCTGGAACACTGTATATCGAGTCCTCGCTCAGGGACGCCATCATAGGCGTAATCATTATGCCCATGGCTATGCCTGCGGAGAGGGCGTTATGAACCCACATCCAGGGAAAGAGGGCGGACTTCAGGAGAGGCGTTATGAAGCTTATCGCAAAATATCCATAGACCACGGTTGGTATTCCAGCGAGTATCTCCATCAGGGGCTTAAGCCCCCTCCTAACCCTCTCCGACGCATACTCGCTTAGATATATCGCTGAGCCAAGCCCAACCACCGAGGCCACGGCCAATGCTATAACCGAGGTTAGAAGGGTTCCAGCGGCCAGGGGGATGACGCCGAATCTCTTCTCGCTGAAGAGGGGAGTCCATTCAAGGCCGAGGAGAAACTCGGATACTGGGACCTGGGAGAAGAAGCCTGATGACTCGGCTGCAAGGGTTCCGACTATTATCATCATAGCGGCTATGGTGAGGGTTGAGCATCCGAGTAGGAGTAGCTCCACCAGTTTCTCAGCCGGCTTCCTCATTCTCACCCACCCATCGTAGTGCTATCTCGCCTACATCCTCATACACTCCCGCCCTAACCAAGGCCTCGGCTATCCTGTAGTAGCGTTCTGGGAGTGGTGTGTAGCCGACCTTGGGGACGAGGCTCGGAGCCTCCCTAAGATAGAAGGCCACGAACTCCCTCAGCTCAAGCCTCTCCCTCAGCCTCTCCACATTTACGTAGATGTATAAGGGTCTTGAAAGGGGGTACTTGCCCGAGGTTATGGCCTCATCGGTTGGCGCTACACATCCGTTCCCGCCGTCTACCGGCACAGCCCTCAGCCTATCCCTGTTCTCCACGTAGTATGCGTATCCAAGGTATCCGAGGCTATACCTCTCCCTTGAGACTCCCTCGACTATCACGTTATCATCCTCACTCGCTATATAATCCGTCCTGCTCGCACCCGCCTCGCCCACAACCCTCTCAGTGAAGAAGTCGAAGGTTCCTGAGTCTGGGCCAGGGCCATAGAGCCTAATCTCCTCACGTGGCCACCCTGGCCTCACGTCGCTCCAGAATCTCACGTGGCTCCCAGGCATCCATATCGTCTTAAGCTCCTCGAATGTTAGGCAGTCGACCCAGGTGTTCTCCTTGCTCACGATGATGGTTAAGCCGTCTAAGGCAACAGGTATCTCCACCCACTCCACGCCATTTCTCTCAGCCTGCTCAGCCTCCCAACCCGTTATAGGTCTTGAGGCATCGTTGATGTCCGTCTCGCCCCTGATGAACCTCTTGAAGCCTCCGCCAGTCCCAGAGACACCCACGGTAACCACCACACTAGGATGCTTCTCCATGAAAGCCTCGGCCACAGCCTCGGTAATCGGGTAAACGGTGCTAGACCCATCGACGGAGACCCCGCCTGAGAGGGCCTCGCCCACGATAACGGTCTGAGATACCTGGCCTGGAGGCTCACCCGCCGCAAGCCCCAGAATAAACCCCACCGCAAAGCTGGAGATCACCAGAACCCCAAGGCTCCAAAACCCCTCCTTACCCAGCATCCAACATACTTTCATAATAGCCAAAATATATGTCATAACATACATTCTACATGAATCTCTATTTAATCTCCCGAATCTATATAGATTATCGCCCACCTCTATTCCCTGACATAGGGTTTGCCGAGGGCTTTTGGGAAGCGTTTTCCTGTCAGGAAGAGTGCCAGGATTATTATCGTCAGTAGGTAGGGCGTCATCTGGACGAAGTGGAAAGGTATGGCCTCCTTGACCCCAGGGGTTACCACGATGGTGAATGCCAGCCCCTCTGCGAAGCCGAAGATGAATGACGCGGCTAGGGCCAGGGTTGGGTCGAGGCCCGAGAAGACTACCGCAGCCAAGGCTATGAAGCCTCTGCCAGCGGTTATCTCCTTGACTAGTCCGCCGAACCATGCTAGGGGCATGAAGGCTCCGCCGAGACCCGCCATGAACCCTCCTAGAGCCGACGTCATAACCCTAAGATGATTCACGTTTATCCCCGCTACATCCACGGCCTCGGGCTTCTCACCCGCAGCCCTAATCCTTAGGCCTATGAGTGTGCGGTAGAGGAGGAGGTGGGCTAGAAACGTGGCTACGATGGCCACTATGGTTATGGGGCTTATCCTGAGGAGGCCTCCAGGCGTGGGGACTGATATCCTCGGGAGGACGAGC